>JAGQGA010000442.1 GCA_020432595.1 Anaerolineales bacterium
CCGTTACTGATTGGGGCACTCCCCACGAAATGCGCGTCGTCTGGTTTGTCAATGGTCAGCAAGATAGCTGTAGCCCACCGGCCAACGCCGCCGCCGACTATTGCACGGACAGCGCCAACTGGACAAGCACCACCACCCTGCTCCAAACCTACCCCGAAACTTTCCGCATTACCGGTTTGACGGTTAGCGAACATCACGGGGCGACGGCGTTGCTGGCCGGGCAAATGCCGGGAAGTGGCAACGCCAACTACGAAAACGAACTGTGGCATCTGGCCGACGTTCTGCAAAAAACGTGGCTGGAAGGCCAAACGGTCAGCAGCGTGCGCTTCCCGCTGCGCGATGTTGACACCACGCTGGGCGCATGGGGCATCAGCAACGTGCCAACCAGCGAGAGCGATAATTTAACAGATGAGGTGGCGTTGTTTAATGCGGTGGATTTAACGGCCGTTACCAACTTCATCACCACCAGCCTCTACCCAGCCGCCCCCGCCGACGGCACCACCACAACAGTGCTATTGGCCGGTGAAGAAAGCTACCGCGCCGTCTCCCTCGGCACATGGGAACAAGTAGACATTGGCGGCGTGCCTACGGTCATCACCCGCACCCTCTTTGCCGACTCCACGATGACAGTTGATTTCACCGGCAAATCCGTCGCCGCCAATGGCATGTTGCGCTGGCAACCGTATGAATACAACAATGCCAGTTGGCAACCCGCCGATTTGGGAACTTATGCGGATCAGCTTGGCGTGCGGCTCAATCAGGTCTTTACCAACTCGGTTTTGGAAAGTTACCAGTTGATCCCTGCCGGAGCCACCGACACGGCCGAGGAACGTGCTGGTGCCGTCATGCTGGCGCAAAATTACTATCTGGCGACGGCTGCCGGGGTGAACGCCCCTTTGCAAGCGCCAGTGCCGGAAGAACTCAGCCCTAGCTATCCCCTGCCTACGGAAACGGCCGTTGCCATCGTCTATGCTTTAGCCAATAAAGTACAAAATGCGTTTGCCCTCCTTAATTTGAATGGGCAAACCTTCCCCACGGTGGAGAGTGGCGTGGAGACGCAAGGCACGGCCGCCTGGAATGCCCTCGCTTCATCGGTGGCGACCGTCGTAAAAGGGTATGGTCAGCTTGCCACCGGGTCGAATTCCTCTGCCATTTCGCAAGCCTTGACCGAACTTGCTTACCTGCCGCGCATCAGCATTGAGCAAGGCACTTATGAGTATCTGACCGACGCCAGCCTCATTTTTGCCAATGAACAAACCCGTGCCCAACTTGGCGGTTTAGGTTCTGGCACCATTGCCTCCGTTCTGGTTACCATCTATCCGTTAGCAACGGCGACCATCGCCAGTTATGGTCATCTGTCGTACGCGGCGCAGGCATCTGTTCAGAACCTGCGGACAAACATTCTGACCGCTCTGGATGCGCGTGTTGCCTCAGAAGTAGCTGGTCTCAATAGTCGTATGATTGACATCCACAACGAGTTGATTTCTGTTCAGGAACTAATTAATGATCTTACCTCATCAACGCCCAGTGGCCCTCCTAAGCCCGTCTTACCCGTAAATGATGTAGATAAACATAAAGTCGAGTATCTTCAGAGAAATCGGGCAGCCATAAACTTCTACCTGCAAAATGATGATGAGGCGGTCAATCAAGCGGCCAAAGCTTTGGGGATTTACAATAAGGGGCTTCAAGTGCCACCCGACTTTGCGCTCGATTACAACGTTTTGCAGGGCGATCTGATTGATCTGGAGCGTCAGTTAGATAACGTGATCGATCTGGTGAACGATGAAGAGGCGCGGGTAAAACGCAGTTTCTTTGCTACCACGAACATTGATCCCGCCGATCTCGTCCCCAGCCATGCGTTGAAGGCGCAGCAGGTTGCCAAAAGGTGGGCGGTGGCTGGTGTCGCCATCTCCGCCACCACGGCCGGATTGACGATTGCTTTGGCGTTGGCAAACGGCCGTTTTCAAACCGATTCCCCCCAATTCAGCCGCTTCCTCGCCGAACAAATTGCCGCCGTCATTGTCGACGTCTTTATCGCCGTGCTGGATGTGCTGGTAGTCGTTGGCAGTGTGGCCGTGCTGGGCGTGGTTTTAGCCGTCATTGCGATACTTGACGGCATCATCTCGGTCGTTTGCGCCGTCACCGGCTACGCGGAAACCAATCCCACGGCCGCTTCATGGATTTGTGGTGGCATCTCCGGGGCGCTGGCGAAAGCGCTCTCCTACGTCATCAACGATACCACCCCGCTGGTAGACCTCGCCCGCACGGATCGATTAGCCATCAGCTTCGATACGCCCCTGCTGGGCAGTGAAACGGGTGTTACCGGTCTCGTCGCCGGTAACAGCATCACCCTCACCGGTAAGGTAACGACCACGCTCTACATGGATTATCCCAACTGGCTGGGTCATCTATCCTTCTGGCAATGGAACGACAACAATTTGGATGATGCCACCTTTGCGTATCAATTGCAGGCGAGCCAACAAGACATCCCGCTCGACCTGAACGGGACGAGTTGGATTCCCGTACCGGGCAAAACCCCAACCCCAGTCCGCGCCGAGGATGCCCGTTTCTATCAACAAATACCTATCCAGAGCTACAACCACACCTTTGCCCAGCCCGGCATCAATCAGGGACTTCCGGTTTATCTGGCCGAAGGGTTTGCCACCCATCAGCAAAATTGCTGGATCATCCCCTTCGTTTGCTGGCTGAGCGAATATGACGACACGATCCATCAACCGCTGGAAAACAGCTTCGTTTTCGATGTGTGGCCGGCTTCCATTGACGAGCTAGTTGCCCTGACGTTACAGCCGGACACCAATGGCAACAACGGCTACCGGTTGGCGTGGGACGCCACCTTCCCCACCTTGGCCGATGCCGACGGCGATGGCTTACGCAGTCAGGCGATGAACGGCCCCGATCCCGACGACAGCAACCCCGACACCGATTCCGACGGCTTGCCCGATTCCTATGAATTGGCAACGGCCGGATTCGATCCGACGCTGAGCGACACCGATTGCGATGGCCTAACCGACTACTGGGAAGCGTTCTACGGCACCAATCCCGCCCGCCCCGACACCGATGGCGATGGCCTGACCGACAACGAAGAGCATGTTCACGCCAACCAGAATTACCCCTACGATTCTACCGAATTGATCAACGTCAGCCCGCCGCTCTGTTCCGCCCAGAAAACCGCCTACACCGGCGGCTGGCTGGTTGTTTATGACTATGACAGCAACGGCGATCCGCTCATGGCGCAGGTGAGTGCCGACCCGCTCGACCCCGACAGTGATGACGATACGCTCAGCGACAAGCAGGAACGCATCTATGCCTACAACCCCAACGTGGCCTCGTCGCTCAATGTGCTGTCGCTGAACACCACCATTGCCTCGACAAACAGCCAACTGCCCTATGTGTCACCAAGCAGCGTGATTAGCTACACGGCCGTTATCACCAACGAACTCACCCTGCCCTATGCGCGTGGTTTGGTGGAAACCGAACTGCCGCTGGATAACGTGCTGCGCTACCAGTCCACTGCGGCAATCCCGCCGCAAGGCACGGTGGCCGTCAACGGCACCGTCGGGTTGGCTGAAGCTGGGTTGACCACCACGACCCCGGTTAACATGGGCATTCGTGCCGGAGCGATCATCGAAGACCCGACTGGGCGCGTCTTGTGGCTGCACATGAACGAACTGGCGGGCAGCACTACCTTTGCCGATGCCTCGTTCCTGCAAAATGACGGTGTCTGCTCCGGCGCAAACTGCCCTGCGGCCAACAGCCAGCAGTTAACCTTTAACGGCAGCAACGCCATTGACATCCCCGACAGCGCCGATTTGATCGGCACCAACTACAGCATCGCACTGGCGGTGCGCCCCACCAGCTCCGGCGCACAAGGCGTTTTGTTCAGCAAAACGGATGGTGTTTCGGCCGGGGGTACGATGTCTCTGCGTTTGAACAGCGATAATACAATCAGCTTTAACAACAACGACTACTGCGGCACGCCATCTGGCAGCTTCCTTACCAGCAGTAACAGCCTGCCAGTGAACCAATGGAGCCATGTCGTCGCCACGCTGGATGGCGTAACCAAGCGGCTTTATATCAACGGTATCGAGGTTGCTTCTGTCAGTTACGCCAGAGCGGGAGAATGTGCTAATACCCGGCAGGTGTCTCTGGGCGCTTTTACCCATACCGGCTCGCCGACGAGCGGTTTTGTGGGGCAACTGGATGAGGTTGAGATTTATCCAGAGGCGTTGGGAGCCAATACCATTGCCGACCGCTATGCCACGCCGGTGTTGCAGGTTGATCTGCGTAACGCCACGACCTGGGGCAGTGATGCTGTCAGTTGTAGCGGCGTGGCTTGCCCAACGGTGGGCAACGGCGGCGCGGCGTTCAGTCAGGTGGATCACCTGGTGGCGACTGCCCCTGATTTGACGGGTGATTCGTTTACTTTTGCCACATGGATACGGCCACAAGCTCGCACCTATCCCATGAGCAACGATTCGGCGACGGCGTTCGGCAAATGGACGGATGCCGATTATCAGGGTGTGTTTGGCTATCAATCAACATTTGGCAGTGATGAGGTTTTCCCCAGCTTGTTTGTGGGGGACAACGGCCGTTTACGGATGATCTGGGGCGATGGCACAACCACCTGTGAAGTTGCCAGCGCCAACACTGGCATTCTCACCTTCGACGATACATGGCAGCACCTCGTCGTCAACTACGACGGCTCCAATCTTACCTTCTACGTCAACGGGGAGCCGATCCCCGGCGGCACCACCGGCAGTTGCGCCACTGTGACGCCGCCCAGCGTCAGTTCCTTCTACATTGGCCGACCCAACGACTTCGGCTATCTCTACTTTGACAAGGCCACCTTTGAAAACTTCAGCGATACACGCGGCACGGGGC
>JAGQGA010000443.1 GCA_020432595.1 Anaerolineales bacterium
TTCGGCGGCTCCAGGGCAGGCTTTCGGAATGACCTGCAGAGGGGCTACAACCGCTCCACAAACGCCGCCGTCGTCCCCGCCCGCACCTGTTCCAGCGTCGCTCCCGGCATCAGCTCCGTCAGCGTCAACTGCCCCCCAATAAACTCAAACACCGCCAAATCGGTAATAATCATTGCCACCACCCCATGCCCCGTCAGCGGCAGCGTACAGCTTGGCACAATCTTCGCCTCCCCACCCCGCTCCATGTGCGTCATCGTAATAATTAGCCGCCGCGCCCCCACCGCCAAATCCATTGCCCCGCCAACCCCCAGCAGTGGCTTCCCCGGCACCGACCAGTTTGCCAGATTCCCCGCCCCCTCCACCTGCAGTCCCCCCATAATCGCCACGTCAATATGCCTGCCGCGAATCATGGCAAACGAGTCTGCACTGTCAAAATAGCTGCTCCCCGGCAGTGCCGTCACCGGAATCTTGCCCGCGTTCACCGGATACTCCAACGCTCCGCCGTCCTCTGGCGATGGCCCAACCCCCACCATCCCATTCTCGGTGTGCAAAATAATCCCCTGCTCCGGTGTGATCAAATCCGCCACCAGCGTCGGAATCCCTACCCCCAAATTGACCACATCCCCCCGCTTTAGCTCTTGCAATGCCCGCTCCGCCATCACCATCCGCACGTCGTTGACCTTCTTCGCCCCGCCGCGAATCGAAGCCGACGACCCCAAATCTTCCAGCGTGGTATGTGCCTGCACCAGATAATCCACATAGCACCCTGGCGTATGAATCTGGTTGGGGTCAAGCTCACCCACCGGCACAATGTTTTCGACCTCGGCAATCACCAAATCAGCGGCCGTTGCCATCGCCTTGTTAAAATTGTTCTCCGTCATGCGGTAGACCAAATTCCCGGCCGTATCTCCCCACCACGCCCGCACAAACGCCACATTGGCGCGAATGGCTGGCACAAACACATGGGGCTTGCCATCAATCATCCGCGTGTCGCTGTCTTCGGCCAACGTCGTCCCGTGAGCCGTAGGGGTGTAAAAACCGCCAATCCCGGCGCCACCTGCCCGAATTGCTTCTGCCAGCGTCCCCTGCGGAATAAGCTCATATTCCATGGCTCCACTTTGCGCCGCCCGCACTGCTTCTGGGTTGCTAGTAAAAAAAGAAGCAATTGCCTTCTTAATCTGCCCATTCCGCAGCAAACGGCCGCCCCCCAGCCCATCTTCCCCCACGTTGTTGCCAATAAAGGTCAAATTTGTGGTGCCAGCCTCCGCCAGCGCGTGGAGCAAATGCACCGGGTTGCCCGTCATGCCAAAACCACCCCCCAACAGCCTGTCCCCATCCCTCACCATCGCCGCCGCTTCTGCGGCTGTAATAATCGGTACTTGTTTCATCTAGTTTGTTGGTGCGTTGCACGCGAGCGTGCAACGCACTGCCCTCAAATTATCTTACCAACTCCACCACCGTCGCCTCGCCCTGCCCCACGCCCACGCACAGCGTCGCCAGCCCATAGCGCATCGGCTCGCCTGCGTTGGCGCGGCGGTGCATTTCGTGGATGAGCGTGGTCAAAATCCGCGCCCCCGAACAGCCCAGCGGGTGGCCGAGGGCAATGGCTCCACCGTTGACGTTGGTAATCTCCTCGCTAATCCCCAGTTCATGCAGCACCGCCAATGCCTGCACCGCAAAGGCCTCGTTTAGCTCCACCAGATCAATCTCGTCCAGGCTAACACCCGCCCGCGCCATCGCCTTGCGCGTGGCGTTGACCGGCCCCAGCCCCATCACGCGGGGATCTACCCCGGCCGCCGCTGAAGCCAGCCACCGTGCCAGTGGCTTGATGCCTAGCTCGTCGGCTTTGGCCTGCGACATGAGGACAATGGCACAAGCACCGTCATTGAGACCGCTGGCATTGCCGGCCGTCACTGTTCCCCCCTTGCGAAAAGCCGGCCGCAGCCTTGCCAAATCTTCCATGCTCGTATCCAGCTCATAGCCAACGGCCGTTTGTCGATAGCGCGGGTGTTCATCGGTGTCCACCACAATTGGGTTGCCGCGCCGTTGGGGGATGATGACGGGGGTGATTTCGCGCTGAAAACGGCCGTTTTGCATCGCATCCACCGCCCGCGCCTGGCTTTGCAGGGCAAACCGATCCTGCTCCTCGCGGCTAATGGTTCCCCCCTGAATGCTGCCCGCACAGCTGAGATCATAGATATTTTCGGCCGTTTCCCCCATCGCCTCCAGCGGAAACAGTGCTTCCATCTTAGGGTTGGGGTAACGCCAGCCGAGGGTGGTGTCATACCCGGTAATGTTGCCCGATGGCCCAAAGCCAACCGGGTTTTTGGGCAGGGAATACGGAGCGCGGGTCATGCTTTCTACGCCGCCCGCCACAAAAACATCCCCTTCGCCGCAGCGAATGGCGCGGGCGGCCTGGTTGACGGCGTTCAGCCCGCTGGCGCAGAGGCGGTTGAAAGTCACAGCCCCCACGCTTTGCGGCAGCCCGGCCAGCAATGCCCCCATGCGGGCCACGTTGCGGTTGTCTTCCCCCGCCTGGTTGGCGCACCCCATGTACACCTCTTCAATGAGGTTGGGGTCAATTCCGGCTCGCGCCACCGCTTCCTTAATCACAATGGCGGCCAAATCATCCGGCCGCACCTCCGACAACGCCCCGCGAATCCGCCCAATGGGTGTCCGCACCGCGCTAACAATGACAACTTCGTTCATAGGTTCCTCGAAAAGTGGAGATTGGAGATTAAATCACTAATCTCCAATCCCCAATCTCCTTCCCACTGATTACCGTTTACCGTTTACTGATTACCCTTCTCCTGCATCCATTGCAGCGCAACGGCCGTTAATGCCGCCACCCCCACCGGCAAAGCCGACTCATCCAGCCGGAAGGTCGAGGTATGCACCGGGTACTCCCGATCCCAGCCCGGATTCCGCACCCCCAGCCGCAGGAAGCAGCCCGGTGCCTCATCCAGCATCAGGCTAAAATCCTCGCTCGCCATCATCGGCTCCTTTTCAAACACGTTGGACGACCCCAGCACGCGGTTCAGCCCGGCAAACGCCACTTCGGTGGCCTCGGCATCATTGACCAGCGGCGGGAAGCCGTGGTGAATGGTCAGGTCAAAGCTGCCGCCCAGTGGCTCGACAATGGCACAGGCGCGGCGCAGTTCGTCGTGAAGCTGCTGCCGAATTTTGCGGTCCATCGAGCGAATGGTGCCGGTAATCTGCACCGTTTTGGGAATGACGTTGCTGGCCGCCCCCGCATGAATGCTCCCCAGCGAAATGACCCCCGCCGCCAGCGGGTCAATGCGGCGGCTGATGACAAAATGGATGGCCTGAATGACTTGCGCCGCCAGCAAAATCGGGTCATTTGCCAGATGCGGACGCGCCCCGTGGCCGCCAAAGCCGTGGATCGCCAGATCAAAGCTGTCGCCTGCCGCCATGAGCGCCCCGGCGCGGGTGCCCACCCGCCCCACCGGGGTGGCGGTGTCCACATGCAGCCCAAACACTGCGTCCAAATCGCGCAGCGCCCCCTCTTCCACCATTCGCATCCCGCCTGACTTGCCTTCATCGTCCCGGTTTTCCTCGCTGGGCTGGAACAGCAGCCGGATGCTGCCCGGCAGCCGCCCTTCGTCGGCAAACCCTTTGAGCAGCGTGGCCGCCCCCAGCAAAATGGCGGTGTGGGCATCGTGGCCGCAGGCGTGCATAATCCCTGCCCGCTGGCTGTCAAAATCGCTGCTGTTTTCTTCGTGAATGGGCAGTGCGTCCATGTCGGCGCGGAGGCCAACGGTGGGGCCGCTGCGGCCGACAATGTGGCCGACGACACCCGTCTTGGCCACGCCCGTTTCGGCTTCAATGCCTAAATGATGCAGCACGCCATTCACCAGCCGCGCCGTTTGTACCTCGGTGAAGCTGAGTTCGGGGTGCTGGTGGATGGCACGCCGCCAGCGGCTGACATTGGTTTGCAGTGCTTGCGCCCGCTGCCAAATTTCTTCGGGGGTAATGGGTTGGGTCATCTTTCCTTCCTCCTAAAATGGAGCGCGAGCATCTTTGCTCGCTTTTGGCAGGCCGTAAGCCTACGCTCCGTTTTTATTCATGCCAATTATAGCAACAAAGCCACGACCCTTACAGTTTGGGGTTGCCCCACAGGGAATGGATGGGCGAACCATGATATTTTGGTAGGGGCGGGATGACCGGGGGTAACGCTGGCAACGCCGCTGGCCTTGTCTCCCGGTCGTCTCGCCCTTGTGTCAGTCGAAAATGAGGTTTGCTGCCCAGGCAAGGGCGAGACGGCGCGGAGAAAATGGCGTATGCAATCAGGGCGTATGCAATGGGGGCGTATTGCATACGCCCCTACATGGGCATGGTGTGTAGGGGCGTATTGCATACGCCCTAAACCGTTATGATTGCCCCCTGCGTTGGGACAGCATTTCCCAGCCGTCGAGACCGGGGGGGAGACCCAACTGGGGGGCCAAATCGGCTAGTGCCTGGAGAGCCTGGGCCAACTGGCGTGGTTTGGCAAGCTGGTAGACGGTAACCCAGGCAGAGACGGCTTCGTTGATTTCATTGTTTTGCGCGTGGATGTGACCCATATTAAACAGGGTCGCGCACAGCCCGGCCACGTCGCCGATTTCCTGCCTGATTTGCAGCGATTGTTGCAGGTAGCGCAGGGCGGTGTCGTAATCCCCCCGCGCAGCATAGATTTGGGAAATATTGTTGAGGGTGGTGCCTTCGCCGGATTTGTCGCCGATTTCCTGACTGATTTGCAGCGATTGTTGCAGGTAGCGCAGGGCGGTGTCGTAATCCCCCCGCGCATGAGCAGTTGTGGCCATATTGTTGAGGGTGGTGCCTTCGCCGGATTTGTCGCCGATTTCCTGCCTGATTTGCAGCGATTGTTGCAGGTAGCG
>JAGQGA010000444.1 GCA_020432595.1 Anaerolineales bacterium
ATTTGGGGCTGACCATGTCGCTGGATGATTTAGATGAAAGCGTGCAGGTGAGCTTGATTGGGCAAACGCAGTTGGTGGCGTTGAGCGTAGAGCACACGAATCCGGAAACGGCCGCTGCTATTGCCAACGAGATTCCCAAGGTCTTTGCAAATCGTAATCTGGAGCAGCAGTCACAGCGGTTCTCATCATCGAAGGAAAGTTTGGCGGCGGAGTTGGCACAGATTGAGAAAGAGCTTTTGGCGGCAGAAACGGCCGTTAATGAGCGCATGAGTGACGCCAATTCTGACCAAACGGCCGTTGACCAAGCCAACGACAACCTCATCCGCCTGCGCGAAACTTATTCTCGTTTACTGCAAAGCTATGAAGATATTCGCGTCGCCGAGGCAGGTAGCCTAAGCAACGTCATTGTTGATGAAAAAGCCACGGCACCCATTTTCCCCATTCGCCCGCGCACCCTCAACAACACCATATTGGCTGTGATTGCCGGAACCATGCTCATGACTGGGCTGGCCTTTGTCATTGAATACATGGACGACACCATCAAAAGCCCGCAGGATGTAGAGCGCATTGCTGGGCTTAGCACCTTGGGTGGCATCGAGATGCTCAAGATCAACCGCCGTACTGAAGGTTTGATCGTTGCTTCCGAACCACGCTCACCAGCCGCCGAAGCATACCGCCAAATCCGTACCAATATCCAATTCATTGATGTGGACCGTCAGGTAAAAACGGTGTTGATCACCAGCGCCAATCCCAGTGAAGGGAAGTCAACTGTGGCCGCCAACTTGGCAACCGCTTTGGCACAGTCAGGCAAACGAGTCATTATTGTAGACTGTGATATGCGGCGGCCAGCACTTAGCGAGTTTTTGGAAGTAAACAGCTCACGCGGGCTGAGCGACATGATTATTCGCGGTCGCCATGATCCCGCTTTTGTCAAAGGCACCCTGGTTCCTAATTTGCGGCTGCTTCCGGCTGGCCGTCTCCCCCCTAACCCGGCCGAATTACTTGGTTCTGAACGGATGCGCGAACTGGTGCAATGGCTGGAACAGCAAGCTGATTATGTCATTTTTGACAGCCCCCCCATTTTGGCCGTCACCGACGCCGCCGTGCTGTCACAACTGGTAGACATCACCCTCTTTGTTGCCAGCGCTGGCGAAACCCGTTCCCCCGCCATGACGGATGCCATGAAGCGGATGAAGGCCGTAGACGGCCGGATAGCAGGCGTAATCTTGAACAAAGTGCCGCCAACCGGCCGTTGGGGTGCCTACACCTATTACTATCGGATTAACTACGAACCCCACGCGCCGGGCACCAACCGCCGTCGCTCTTGGCGGCAGCGGCTACAGGCTAGTTTGGGGGGCCTTTTTAGTTAAATGTAGCTTTAATTGAGCCAATCAACAGAATTGGCTCAATCGTTTATCGCTATAATCCCTTAAGGATTTGACAAGAAGATAGTAAGCGTCAACCTCTGCGGTTTCTGAAACCGCAGAGGTTTTAGCTATGAGAGATAGATTATGCTAGAGATACAAGGGCGCATGTTCTCCGAGAACCACTGCCTCATCGTGGCTGAGATCGCCCAAGCGCATGATGGCAGCTTGGGGCAAGCCCACGCCTATATTGACGCTGTTGCCCGCGCCGGAGCCGACGCGATTAAATTCCAAACCCACATCGCCGCTGCCGAAAGCACGCCGGCCGAACCGTGGCGGGTCAAATTTAGTCAGCAGGATGACAGCCGCTACGATTATTGGCGGCGTATGGAGTTTAGCCCAGAGCAATGGGCGGGGTTAAAACGTCACGCTGACGAACGCGGGCTGATTTTTCTCAGTTCGCCGTTTTCGCTGGAGGCGGTGGAATTGCTGCACAAGCTAGACGTGGCGGCGTGGAAGGTGGCATCGGGTGAGGTGACCAATTGGCCGATGTTGGAACGGATGGCGGAATTAAAACGGCCGTTTCTCCTCTCCACCGGCATGAGCAACCCCGCCGAAATCAACCAGCTTGTCGGCTGGCTGCTTGTGCAAAACGTGGCCTACGCCCTGCTTCAATGTACCACCGCCTACCCCTGCCCACCCGAAAAAATCGGCCTCAACCTGCTCCCCTTGTGGCAGCAGCGGTACGGCTGCCCCGTGGGGCTGTCCGACCATTCTGGTACCATTTACCCCAGCTTGGCTGCCGCCACCCTGGGGGCAACCGTACTAGAAGTCCACGTCACCATGAGCCGCGAGATGTTTGGACCTGATGTGGTCGCCTCTGTCACCACCGCCGAGCTAGCGCAGTTGGTTGAGGGTGTGCGCTTTATTGAAACAATGCGCCGCCATCCTGTGGATAAGGACGAAATGCTGACCGAAATGCAGCCGCTGCGTCAGCTTTTCACCAAAAGCGTGGCTTTGCGGCGCGATTTGCCGGCTGGAACCACGCTGCAGCATTGCGATCTAACCCTGAAGAAACCGGGAACTGGATTAACGCCAGACCAGTTACCTGGCCTTGTGGGGCGCGTGCTGCAACATGACGTAGCCGCCAGCCGGTTGCTGCGCGAGGAGGATTTGGCCGATGCGTAAAGTGTGTGTGGTTGTCACGGCACGCCCCAGCTATTCGCGCATCAAAACGGCGCTACAAGCCATTGCCGCCCACCCAGAGCTAGAGCTACAGCTTGTGGTCGCGGCCTCGGCGCTGCTGGATCGCTATGGCAACACGGTGGCCTATATCGAAAAAGATGGCTTCGAGATTGCGGCGCGGGTTTATATGGTGCTGGAAGGGGAAAATTTGGTCACATCGGCCAAGTCAACTGGGCTGGGGTTAGTGGAATTGGCAACGGTGTTTGACAATTTGCGCCCCGATGTAGTAGTGACGATTGCCGACCGCTATGAGACGCTGGCAACGGCCGTTGCTGCATCCTACATGAACATCCCCGTTGCCCATGTGCAGGGGGGGGAAATTACCGGTTCGATTGATGAAAAAGTACGCCACGCCGTCACCAAGCTGTCTAATTTGCATTTTGTCGCTTCCACCAAGGCGGCCGAACGGGTCATACGCATGGGGGAACCAAGCGACACCGTGTTTATCACCGGCTGCCCCTCAATTGATTTGACGCTGGACGTGACGGAAAATCCCGGCCTGACCTTTGACCCGTATGCCAAATATGGCGGCGTGGGCAGCCAGCCCGATTTGAGTGATGGGTACTTAGTGGTGATGCAGCATCCGGTGACAACGGAGCATGGGTTGGCGCGGCAGCATGTGGAGGAGACGCTGTGGGCGGTGCAGGCGTTGGGGCTGCCCACGCTTTGGTTTTGGCCGAATGTGGATGCGGGGGCGGATGAGACGGCGGGTGGGATTCGGGCGTTTCGGGAGCGCGAACGGCCGTTAAATCTCCACTTCTTCAAAAACATGACCTCCACCGACTTTTTACGGCTGATCACAAACGGCCGTTGTCTCATCGGCAACTCCTCCGTCGGCATCCGCGAAAGTGCCTATCTCGGCATTCCCGTCGTCAATATTGGTAGCCGCCAGCAGGGGCGGGAACGAGGTGGCAACGTCATTGACGTGGGGCATGACCGGACAGCGATTGTGGCGGCGGTGCGGCGGCAGTTGCAAAACGGCCGTTATCCCCCCAACCCCATTTATGGCAGCGGCAATGCCGGGCAGCAAATGGCCCACCTGCTGGCAACCGTGCCGCTTACCATTGAGAAGCGGTTGACGTATTAAGAGATAATGGGACGCAGATTTTCCTGATTTACCTGATTTGGATGTCCAATGATTGCTTAATCTGCGTTCATCAGGAAAATCTGCGTCCTAATTCCTATGAAAGTTTTTGCCCTCATTCCCGCTCGCGGTGGTTCAAAGGGGGTGGTGCGGAAAAATGTGCGGCTGTTGGGCGAACGGCCGTTAATCGCCCACACCATCGCCGCCGCCCAGAAAAGCCAAACCGTTACCCGTTTCCTCACCAGCACCGACGACGACGAAATTGCCGCTGTAGCGCAGGCATATGGCTCCCTTGTGCTGCGCCGCCCGCCGGAACTGGCGGCCGACGATACGCCAATGATTCCGGTTATCCTCCACGCCCTGGATTATTGGGAAGAATCCCCCGATTATTTTGTCCTGCTTCAGCCTACTACCCCCCAGCGCACCGCTGCTGATATAGATGCCGCCGTACAGTTGCTGCATGAAACGGGAGCCGACAGCGTGGTTAGCGTTTACCAGGTGGAAGACCACCACCCGACGCGGATGTATGTGCTGGAAAACGGCCGTTTGCGCCCCTATGCCGCTGAACCGAGTAGCCGACTGCGACAGGAATTAACGGCCGTTTATCACCGCAACGGAGCCATTTACGCCTGCCGCCCCCAGCTTTTGTGCGACTACAACACCCTCATCGGCCCCGACACCCGCCCCTATCTCATGCCCCGTGCCCGCTCGCTCAACATTGACGATGAACTAGACTTTGCCTTTGCCGAATTTTTATGGCGCACTCGTTGACCATCTCCCGCCAAACGGGGGATTAGAGATTGGAGATTGGTGAAGGTTCATAATCTCCAATCTCCATTCTCCATTCAACTACCATTCATTCCCCACCACATACCGCCACCAATTATGGGCAATGCCGTTGCTTTGGCCGCCGACGTGCGGCAAACGGCGCAGCCACCACAGATGATGCTGGCGGATGTCGCCATTGCCCCAGTCGCGGCAGGTGACAAGCCGCTGTTGGCCGGTAAGGTGGGGGAAGTTAAGCCAATCGTCGCAACTGCTGGGGACAGGTGTGGGGTTGCCCCAGTCATAATCGCGCACGCTGTTAGGAGCAAAGTGGACATTGCCGCAGGCTGCCTGGCCGGGATGGGTTTTGTCATAGCGGCTAAATTGCTGCCACAAATT
>JAGQGA010000445.1 GCA_020432595.1 Anaerolineales bacterium
GTCATCCGTCGTCAGTGGGCAAAACGGCCGTTTAGGGTTGCCACCAGTTGCCGCAGGGAAACGGCCGTTTCCGGTCGTTGCAGCACCGTTTGCAGCTTGCTAAACCGCACCAGAGCGGTTGAATCTTGGTTGCGGTGGTAGCCGGCTCGGTTAACGGCCGTTTGCCCGTGGCGGCGCAGCAGATACCCCAGCGACGGGATTAAGCAGCCGTGCAGCAGTTGCCGATTGAGCATCTGTGTTTCGTGCCGTTCATAGGTGTTGTCTTGGTCATAGCCCAAACCATCCTGAAACTGCCCCATGTGGATTCCGGCCTCATGAAGCAGTTGGGCGATGAGGGTGGTGCCTGATTTGTGCATTCCTAGAACGATGTAGATCATTTCCGTAACCAGTTATCAGTAACCAGTAATCAGTAACCAGTAATCGGTAATCGGTAAGCACAACTGATAACTGATAACCGATAACTGTTTCCCTAAGCAACTGCCTCCGCAGGCTGTGGATGGATGGCTTTTTCAAAGAGTTGTGACAGGTTTTGCATGTTTTTGCGTAGCTCAAACTCTTGCAGCAGGAGCAAACGGCCGTTTTCCGCCAGTTGCGCCCCATGTTCCGGCACGGCATACAGCACTTCCAGCGCGTCGGCAATTGCCATTGCGTCACCCGGCGGCATCAAGTACCCCGTTTCGCCGTGGCGAATAATTTCGGGAATACCGGCCACGTCGGTGGCAACCACGGGCAGGCCGCAGGCCATGGCCTCCATCATGGCGAAGGGAATGCCTTCGATGCTGCCGTTTTCGGTGATGACATTGGGCTGCACGTAGCAGTGGGCGCTGGTGAGCAGCTCGGCGATTTCGCTTTCTGTCTTCGCGCCAATGAGTTCCACGCAGCCTTCGAGATTGTTGTCGGTGATAAGCTGTTGCAGAAACGGCCGTTGTTCACCCTCACCCACAATCCGGCAGCGGTGCGGAATATTCCGCTCCCGCAGATAGGTAGACGCCTCAATTAAATAGCGCAGTCCCTTATGTGGCTGCAAGCTGCCAATGCTGATGATCTCAAACTGTCGGCCAAGGCGAAGTTTACGGGCTTTTTGATGATAATTTTCCGGAATGATTCCACAGTGAATAACATATGTTTTGTCTTTCACCCATTCACCAACCGCATTAGCCAGATAATTACGATTAAAATCAGAGATCGCGGTAATAAATTTTGCATCTTGCAGCTTCGCCGCCAACAGCGACGTGCGCTCAAAAATATCGTGCGTATGAACTGTGAGGCTATAGGTAATCCCCGTCAGCCGATAGATAACCCAAGCAGCCAGTGCCGGCCGTGTTGCATAATGAGCATGAACATGAGTAATCTTTTCCGCCTGCATCTTCTCTGCCGTATAAACAGCGCGGGGAAAAAGCACCAAAGCTTGCCAAAGCAGGCGCAGACTGCTCAGATTACCCAACACCATCCTCAGCCAAACGACCAGGTAAAGCAGCGGATTGTGCTTCAGGTACCGCAAATTGGCGTAAACCACATCGCCAACAGTAGCTGAAGCTGAAGTAGCTTGGTTTGCCCATTCGGCCGTCTTGTTACCATTGGTTGTTTGCGGTTGAACCAGTGGGTAGAGAGCTACTTGCCATCCTAACCGTTCCATCTCGGACATTTCGCGCAGGATAAACGATTCAGGCAGACGTGGAATATGCGCTGTGAGATATGCGATTTTTTGTTTCATGGCTCGGCTCCCGCATATTTTACCCCAAGCGTGTCTGGTGATTGAGTCATAAGTTTGTTTGACACGCTCGGCAAGAACAAAAATTTGCCACCGGGGCAACACCCAACATCAATCGGTGCCCCCCGACATTGATCAACACTACTGTTCATCATTAACTCCTTCCTCAGTAAATTCTCTCAAGTACAAGCAGCAGCAATTTGTATCATTACAAGCCGATAACCACCTCCTTTTTGCTGTAACACACACCCAACTAAAAAATAACCCTCACACCATTACCAATTGCTACCGCTAAGCCGATCCCTTACTGAGGTACTCTACTGTTAATTACCGTTACATTGTTCAATACAAGTGTATCATTAAAACAGAAAAATTAGTACTTTGGTACTAAAAACCATGTGTATTACTGTAGCAAATAACCATTAAAAAGAGAATTACTTTGCCTTGATACCGTCTAAAACGCTAGTGTGGCGACGGAAGCATTGATTGTGACATATTGCACAATGTGCTAAAATGACGCTCAGCAACCATTACAAGACACGCAAGGAAACAATACCCAAACGAGGTTTACAAACAGCTATCGTGAATAAAAATAGGCAGAACGGCCGTTTGTCGCCGATTATTGAAATTCGACATGTTGTTAAACGTTTTCCAGTTGGAGACACAGACATTACCGTGCTAAAAGGTATTTCGTTCCATGTGGAGCCAGGTGAGTTTGTGTCCATTGTCGGCCCGTCAGGAAACGGCAAATCAACATTGCTCAATATGATTACCGGCATTGACCATCCCAGTGAAGGAGAAGTCATTGTAACGGGCAAGCCAGTCCACACCTTGAGCGAAAACCAGCTCGCAGCCTGGCGTGGGCACGCCGTGGGCATCATCTTCCAATTTTTCCAAATGCTTCCTGCGCTCAGCCTGCTCAAAAATGTGATCCTGCCGATGGATTTTGTGAAAAAGCTGTCCCCAAAAGAACGGCGTGACCGAGCCTTCCACCTGCTGGAAATGGTTGGGCTGGCTGATCAGGCTGACAAACTGCCCAGCATGGTGTCTGGGGGGCAGCAGCAGCGGGCGGCCATTGCACGGGCCTTAGCCAACGACCCACCGCTGCTGGTGGCTGATGAGCCAACGGGGAATCTGGATTCGCATACGTCGGAAGATATTTTTGCCCTGTTTAACCAACTGGTGGCCGAAGGCAAAACGATGGTTATGGTGACACACAGCCGTTCTTTGGCGGGGCGCGTGCCGCGCACCATTGAGATTCGTGATGGTTTGATTGCCAGCGATATAACACGGAAACAGCCAGAAGATGAGCGTTATTTGGTCTAAAGTTTGGTTTGATCTGTGGCAGCGCAAGGCGCGGACGGCACTGGCAGTGGCGAGCATTGCCGCTGGTGTGTTTGCCATTGGTGCCATTTTTGGCATGGTGGATCAATTGCAAACGGGCATGGACACGGCTCACCACGCCGTGCAGCCGTCGCACATGAACATCGTGCTGACGCGGGTCATTGATGAAGCCACGGCTCAAGATTTGCTGAAGATTCCAGGGGTAGCCGGGGTAGAGCCGCTCAATATTCGCTCCATTCGCTACAAATTCGCCCCAGATGAGCCGTGGCAGACGGGAACGCTGGTGATGCGGCAGGATTTTACGCGGCAGACATATGATTGGCTGTCGCTGGTGCGAGGGGTGTGGCCGGAGCAGCAGGGGGTGGGCATTGAGCGATTGTCGAGTGCTTTTTACGGTTATGACATAGGCGATTCAGTGATTTTTGAGCTAGACGGAACGGATCGAGCATTTCCGATTACGGGGGAGATTCGCCACCCATTTGTGCCGCCGCCCAACTTTGGCGGGGCGGCCTACTTTTTTGCCGACGGCGAAACAATGGCGCGGCTGGGGATTCCGCAAGGGCTGTATAACCAGATGCTGGTGCGGGTGGAGCCGTATAGTGAGGATTATGCGCGGGATCGGGCGGCGGTGATTAAGGAGCGGCTGGCGAAACAGGGGGTTGGGATTTTTCTGACGATTTACCAGAACCCGGATGAGCATTGGGGACGGCCGTTTATTGAAGGCATCACTCTCGTTTTGCGTGTTCTAGCCGTTGTCTCCCTGCTCACCAGCGTCATTTTGGTCATCAACACCATGACCGCCATCATCACCCAGCAAACTGACCAGATTGGGGTGATTAAGGCGATTGGCGGCACGTCAGACGTCATCGCCCGCGTCTATTTGGCTGGCGTGCTGGTTTATGGCATTTTGGCTTTGCTGGTGGCACTGCCGCTGGGGATGATGGGGGCTTTTGCCACCACCCAAACGCTGTTGAATTTGTTTAACATTGATTACGAAACATTCCAATTTTCCACGCGGGCGGTATGGCTACAGCTTTTTGCCGCTATTGTTGCACCATTGCTGGCGGCACTGTGGCCGGTGCTGGCCGGAGCCGCCATTTCTGTGCGGCAGGCCATCGCCTCTTACGGGTTGGGTGGGGATTTTGGCTATAGCACGTTTGACCGGCTGGTGGAGAAGGTGGCGGAGCGGTTTTTGTCGTCGGCCTATGCGATGGCGTTGGGCAATATGTTCCGGCGCAAAGGGCGGCTGTGGCTAACACAGGGGGTGCTGATTGTGGCCGGGACGATGTTTTTGATGGTGTTAACGTTGTCGAATTCGGTGACGTTTACGCTAGAAAATGAGTTTGCCCGCCGCGAGTATGATATTAAGCTGCGGCTGATTGGGTTGCAGCGGGCGGATCGACTGACACAGTTAGGGCAGCAGGTGCCGGGGATTGTGGTACTGGAGCCGCGCTATACAGTGCCGACGACGGTGCTGCGCGAGGGGGAGCAGGTGAAGGATACGGCAGGGCTGGGCGGAGAGTTGATAGCCGTGCCGGCCGGAAGCACCATGTATGAGCCGCTGATCACAAACGGCCGTTGGCTGCGCCCCGACGAAAGCGGCAATGTCATTATCATCAGCAAAGACACCGCTGACTTTAACGATGTGGGGGTGGGTGACGTGCTGACCCTTGATCTGGGGGTATACGGTGCAGACGATTGGCTCGTTATTGGCACCTATCAGGCACTGACCGCCGACCCCATCAGTACCGACCCCATTTATGCTCCTGCCGATGCCGTTACGGCTGCTACCAAACAG
>JAGQGA010000446.1 GCA_020432595.1 Anaerolineales bacterium
CATCGCCGTCCTCATCACCCTCATCACCGGCGCCGCCTTCATCACCACCGGCACCGTTGGCTGGGTCACAGAAGCCACCCTCACCTATCTAGGGCTAACCCTCTCCGCCACTAACCTCCCCGCCACTCTCGTTCTCAGCGAAACGATTTTGCAGCAGGAAAACACCCTCCTCTTTTACACCCAATCCATACGCGGCCACTCCGTCTGGCTCTTCTCCCCCTGGCCCCTTTTCATCCTCATCTACGCCCTCGCCGCCTGGCTGCTGTATCGGGCGTGTGTTCGCTACGTGCGGAGGATTAGCGATTAGAGAGTGGAGATTGGAGATTGATGAACCTTCACTAATCTCCAATCTCCAATCCCCAATCCCCAGTCTCCATGCCCCCCAATTTTTCCACCCTCACCCACCTCCTCCGGCGCACAAACGGCCGTTTTCGCCAACAACAAAGCCTCGATTGGGGGGCGCGTGGGCTGCTGGTGGGGCTGCTGCTGGCCGCTGTCGTGGCAACGGCGGCGCGATTTTGGCCGCTGCTAACCAATGGCGAACTGGCGTGGGTGGCGTTGGGGCTGGCCGGGCTGGGATTGTTCATCGGGCTGCTGGCCGTTTGGCTACCACGTCCCTCGCTGCTGGTGCAAGCCCGCCGCGCCGACCAGCTTTTGCGGCTACAGGAACGGGCGCAAACGGCCGTTGAACTCCACCAGCACACCATCACCGCCCCCGACTGGCTCATCGCTCAGCAGTTGGCCGATGCCGTTGCCGCTCTGCAAGCCGTTGATTTGCCCACCGCGCTTCCCCTCACCCTGCGGCGACGCGATGGGCTGATGGTGCTGCTGACAGCAGGGCTGTTGTTAACGGCCGTTCTCCTCCCCAACCCCCAAACCACCGCCCTGCTGCGCCAGCGAGCCATCGCCCAAACCATTGCCGAAGAAACGGCCGTTTTGGAAGCGGTGGCCGAAGAAATTCGCCAGGACGACACGCTGACCGCCGAGCAGCAAGAGCAACTGCTGCAGCCGGTGCAAACGGCACTCGATGCCCTGGCCTCAAGCGGCAGTCAGGAAGAAGCGGTGGCAGCGTTGTCGCAGGCGGAAACCGAGCTGCGCGAGTTGAGCAGTGAGCTGGCTCCGCCCAATTTGCAGCCCGCCCTCGAAGCAGCCAGCGAAACGTTGAGTAACAATCCGGCGGCGGAGCCATTGGCCGAGGCGTTGCAAAATGGCAACCTCAACCAGGCCAGCGCCGCCACCTCCCAGCTGGCCGCCGATTTGCCCACTTTCAACGAGGAAACGGTGGCGCAGTTGGCCGAGGCACTGGCGGAAACGGCGCAATCGCTGCAAACAAGCGACCAGCAGTTGGCCGACGCAGCCCAGGAAGCGGCTAATGCGCTGTCGGGAGAGGATTTGGCGGCGGCGCAGGAGGCACTGCAAAATTTGGCGCAGCAGCTACAGGAACGGGGGGCGCAAACGGCCGTTTCCCAGCAAGCCGCCGCCACCGCCAACCAGCTTGGCGAAAGCCGTCAGGCGGTGGCGCAGGCGGGACAGAAGCAGCCGGAAGAAGGGGGAGAAACGGCCGTTGGCGAAGCCCCCAACCAGCAAAGCCAGGGCGAAGGCACGGGGGCCGGGCTGGGCGGTGGGCAGGCAGGCAGTGCCGGACAATCAGGTGGTGAAGCGGGCAGCACAGCCGAACTGAGCGAAAACTTGGGCAGCGGCGGCGGCAGCCCCGGCCCTGGCGGCAGCCACGCCGCAACGGTCTACGTCCCGCCCGCCGTTGACCTGAGCAACATTGATGGGCAAAACGTGGAACTCCCCGCCGAATGTTTGGCAAACCCAGCCGACTGCGGCGGGCTACTCAACGAAACCCCCACCGAATTTGGCAACGAAACCAGCCTCGTCCCCTACACCGACGTGTTTGGCGACTACCGCAACGCCGCCAACGAAGCGTTGCAAGACGACTACATCCCGCTGGGGCTAAAAGCGTATGTGCGGGATTATTTTTCGT
Organism: Anaerolineales bacterium; assembly: GCA_020432595.1. The sequence goes on from JAGQGA010000446.1 coordinate 1,991, forward strand.
CTTTGGAGCCGTAATGGGGATTGGAGGTTGGAGATTGGAGATTGGAGGGTAGCGATGGCAACTGCTTTGGAGGATTTAGAGGTTTTGGAATCGGCGGCGATGGTGGCGGATTCGATTTGGGGAATAGTTAGCCAATGGGACAGGTTTGTCCGTGATGGAATGGGACAGCAGTTGACATCGGCTGTTGATTCAGTGGGTGCCAATATTGCGGAATCTTTTGGCCGATTTCACTATGGCGAAAAGCTGAACTTTCTTTATTTTGCACGCGGCAGTTTGTTTGAAACAAAATATTGGCTCAACCGCTGCCGCGCACGGAATCTTTTGGTTCAGGAGCTATTTGCAACCTATGCCCAGCAGCTCACTACAATCGCCAAACAATTAAATGCCTTTGCCCACAGCTTAAAAAAGCAAAAACAGCAATCAAAAAACAATACTTTACGTGAAACTTACCCAGAATATACGGTATCATCCCCTTTGTTTACTGATGAAGACCTTAACTGGTTAGCTTCACCTTTACCAACCACCCAATCTCCAATCCCCAATCTCGAATCTCTCAAAGGATAGTATGTCACAAACCACAGTAAACAACTCAATTGAGGCCTTCCGCGAAACGGCCGTTTCCATCCAAAACGAAGTCAGCAAACTCATCGTCGGGCAGGCCGACGTGCTAAAGTTGACCCTCATTGGCATTCTCAGCGGCGGCCACGTGCTGCTGGAAGGAGTGCCGGGGCTGGGCAAGACGATGCTGGTGCGAACGCTGGGGCAGGTGCTCGATTTGCGCTTCAGCCGCATCCAGTTCACCCCCGACCTGATGCCGGCCGACATCACCGGCACCGACATCATGGAAGAGCAGGCCAACGGCCAACGCGGTTTCCGCTTTCAGCGCGGTCCCGTTTTTGCCAATCTGGTGTTGGCCGACGAAATCAACCGCGCCACACCCAAAACGCAGTCGGCCCTGCTGGAAGCGATGCAGGAGCAGACGGTGACGGTGGCAACCCACACTTACCCGCTGCCACGGCCGTTTTTTGTTCTCGCCACGCAAAACCCCATCGAGCAAGAAGGCACCTACCCGCTGCCGGAAGCCCAGCTTGACCGCTTTTTGTTTAAACTCAACGTGGGGTTTCCTTCGGCTGAGGAGATGGAGGAGATTTTGGCGCGGACGACGGGTGGGGAGAATGTGGCAGTAACGGCCGTTGCCGACGGCGACCAAATCATTGCCATGCAGCAGTTGGCGCGGCAGGTACCGCTGCCCACCAGCGTCAGCCGCGCCATCAGCCAGCTTGTGGTGGCAACCCACCCCGAAAACAGCCCATCTGACCTGGTGCGTCGCTTTGTGCGCTATGGGGCCAGCCCGCGTGGGGGGCAGGCGATGGTGTTGGGGGGGAAGATTTTGGCGTTGTTAAACGGCCGTTATAACGTCAGCCTCGACGACATCCACGCCATCGCCCCCGCCGCCCTGCGCCACCGCCTCCTCCTCAACTTTGAAGGCCAAGCCGAAGGCATCACCCCCGACGCACTCATTGCCGATCTGCTTGAAACTGTAAAAGCCCCCGCATGAAAATAGGACGCAGATTAGCCTGATTAACCTGATCAAAAACAGCATAGGCATGGATTCCCGCTTTCGCGGGAATGACAAGCCTTTTTCGTAACTGCTCAGGCAGACCTTATAGCTACCATCAGGTACATCAGGTCAATCTGCGTCCTATTCTTTATTTACAAATACGTCACGTGCCGCGAATTACGCGCCATGGCCGCTTGCCACGGTTCAAGATGGTGGCCGGGACGGGGATACATGAGGTTGTTTTCATCGGGCGAGTGGAGCAGCAGGCAGGCATGGCCGACTTCGTGCGCCAAAATACGGGCGTTGGCTTTGTTGAGCACTTTGCCGACCACGGTAACATAGTTGGCAAGGGGACCAAGGGAACAACCTGCTTTTATTGCCATTTCGCGGACAATAAAAACGGTGACGGGAGCGGCATAGCCGGTGAGGGTGCTAACGGCCGTTTTTGCCATGTGGGTGCGAAAATAACGGCCGGCCTCGGCAAAATCTTCCTTCCAGCCATCGGCATCACAGTGGACGCTGAGGGCAGCCGTGGGCGCGGGGTCGGGCAAGGTGACAACGGGCGGGTCAAGCATGATGACGCGCACATTGAGCAATTCGGCAAAAATTTGCGTGGCGGTGGCAATAGATTCAGCCGTGGCCGCTTCATCCGCCACCGGCACCCCCTGCTCATCACGCAAAATTTTCACCTGGAGGCGAATCTTCTTGGTGGGAGAAAAGCCGAGAAAATAAGCACCCGCCTCAGGCAAGCCCAGGGTGCGGTTGACGGTTTCAACAATGACACCGTAAAGTTGGGAAAAAGCACCAAGCGCTGTGTTAATGGGTTTGTTATTCATGAAGTTGCTTAGAACGGCCAAGCGCGAAAGATAAGGATGGCAACGGCCGTTATGGTGATATTATCCACTCCCCAAATGGAAATGGCTTCAATAAACATGGTAACAAGGGTCACGACAAATGCCGGAACCAGAGCCGCACCGGGGCTAATGTCTGGGGAACCATTCACGACCCACAGTGCCAGCCAGGTAAAAATAAAGCCAGCCACCAGAAAGCCAAGTGAGCCTTCAAGGGTGCGAACGCTGCTGTAAACGGTGTATTGCCGCTGACCGTAAGCCTTGCCAATGACCGGAGCCATGCCGTCACCCCAGGTGAGGGGCATCAGCGCGGCCACCATCAGCGGGGGCTGCTGCCAAAAAACATAAGCCACAATCCCGGCCATGAGCGGGAAGTAGACGGTGCCCAGATTGGCCTGGTCGCTGCTG
>JAGQGA010000447.1 GCA_020432595.1 Anaerolineales bacterium
AGGAAACGATTCCGGCCGGCTTTTTTATTCACTTTGACCCGCGCTTTCATTTTGGGCAGGCGGCGGTAGACAAACATTTGGAATATTTTCGCTACACCGATATGGATTTGGTCAAAATCCAATACGAAATCAAGTTCCCTTACCAGCCCGACATCCAAAAGCCCAGCGATTGGGGGAAGCTGCCGCTGCTGACGGAGGAATTTTTTCAGCCGCAGTTGGCGGCGGTAGAAGGGCTGGTGAAGGCGGCTAAACATGAGGCCGTGGTCATCGTCACGCTCTATTCGCCGTTTATGTGCGCCCGCCAGGCCAGCAACACGCTGATTGAGCAGCATCTACGGGAAAACCTAGACCAAGCAAAGCTGGGGGTGGAGATTGCGGCCGAGAGCTTGCTAAATTTTGTCCGGGCGTGCATTCGCTTAGGCGTGGATGGCTTTTACACCTCAACCCAGGGGGGCGAGCGAGACAGGTTTGGCGGCAGCCCGGTGTTTGCCGACTGCATCAAGCCGGCCGACCTGCTGGTGATGAACGAGATCAATCAAAAGTGCCTGTTCAACGTGTTGCACGTCTGCGACTATGCCTACGATTACGATGACCTGACCCCGTTTTTGGATTATCCGGGGCAGGTGGTGAACGTCAACCAGCGGGTTGGGGATGAGATGCTGACGGGGCAGACGATTGCGGAGATGTTTAAACGGCCGTTTATGGGTGGCCTCGACCGCAAAGGCATTATTGCTACCGGCAGCCCGGCCGACGTGCAGCAGGAAGTGGAGCGTGTTCTGCAACAGGCACCGTCCAAGTCTTTCCTGGCGGCCGACTGTACGCTGCCAAATGAGGTGGATTGGGAGAATGTAAAAACGGCCGTTGCCACCGCCCACAGCTATCAAAAATAAACGCGGGCAAACGAAGACAAACGCGGATTTGACCTGATTTTAGCCATCAAATGCCCCAAAATCAGGCTAAATCAGGAAAATCTGCGTCCCAAAATTCTTTTTCCGACAGGCGGCTAAAGAGGCCCCAAATGCGCTGCCCAGTGAGACATGATTTGCAAACCAAATTCCGTGACGGGAACCGACGGCTGCCGCGCTTTGCCATTCTTTAAACCAAGCCGTTTAGCCATCAGATGTTTCCCATAAGCAATAAAATTCTCAACTGAACTCATCATAAAAACCAGCAGAGGCAGCAATTCGCGGTGGAGACGCTCCGCTTCGGCAATGGCTTCGGGTGTCCCCTGGCGCATCAGCTCATAAATTTTAACTTGCGGATCAAATATATCGGCCGCTGGGATCATCCCAACGCAGCCGGCCCGCAAAGAATCTGGCAGTTGGATGCCCGCCATGCCGCCAAAAATATCAAACGCGCCGTCGGTGTCTTCCATCAATTGCTTGAGATACGTCGCCGGGCCTTCCCCTTTCAGCAAGCAAACGTTGGGGTGCTGGCGATTAAGTTCCTTAAGCGCTTTATTCGAGAGGCTGGTTGCCATCAGCCCAGGTGCGTTTTGAATGGCAATCGGCAGCTCTGATTGGCTGGCAACATCCCCCAGAAAACGAACGTACTCTGCTTCGGGAACGCCGCCAATGGCTGGAGGTTGCAAAATGACCCAATCCGCACCCACCGCTTGCGCCGCTTTGACAAACGCGATTTGTCCTGAAACGCTGCCTTCGCCAACGGTTACGACATAGGGAATACGGCCGTTTATATCCTCACCAACCCACTCAATCACCCTGCGCCGCTCATTCACATCGAGCTTGCCTACCTCCGTTGCCAGCCCCATCACGGCAATCCCGTGCGCTCCACCCGCAATACACCCTTCCACTTGACGGCGCATCGCCTCGCGGTCAAGCTGCCCCTGTTCGTCAAAGAAGCTGTAAAGGATGGGATAAACCCCGTGAAAGTTTGTTTTTGCACTCATGATGCTTCCCTTAAGCGCGGCCGAACTTATCAATCGCCGCCCGCATAGACCCCACTTCAGCAATAAATTTTGCCATCTCTGCTTCAACCGCCTCCACCTCTTCGGCGAAGATGACGATCTCTTTGACATGCGCTGCTGGAATTACCACAACCCCATCTTCATCCCCAACAATATAATCGCCAGGGTAGACCATCACCCCGCCAATCTCAACGGGCACGTCACGGGCAATCGTTATCAGCCGCCCAACGGAGCTAGATGGCACGATGGAGCGGGCGTAGACAGGGAACTCTGTGTTGCGACGGATTAGCTCAACGTCGCGGGTGCCGCCATCAACCAGCGCGGCTTCGTGACCCCGCGCCACGGCCCCTGCGGTCATTAGCTCACCCCAAACGGCCGTATTTGCATCCCCACCAGACGCAACACAAATGATCGATCCAGGCGGAGCTTCGTCAATCACATCAAACGCCAGCTCCGGCTTGTGCTGTTCGCGGCTGGGAACCTCCAACACCGTGGCGGCAATGCCCACAATCTTGCGGGCGTTGACGCGCCCTTTGATGTCAAAATCCAGATAGCCACGCTTGCCCGCAATCTGGTCGCAGCCATCTGACAGCGTGGCAACGGCAAGCTTTCTTAGTCGGGCAATCATCTCTTGTTGTGCTTGTTCCATCTTTGTCCTCCAAAGGTTGAATAATGTAGGTTAACTTCAATGCAATTTTGCCGAGCAACTGACTATGGTCGCAAGGCACAGGCCATATTATCCCTGCGCGGATGGCCGATTCTACCCGCCGCGCTGATAATAACGGCCGTTTTCCCCCACCACCTCACGCAACAATAATACTGCAACAATGCAGTCAAAAAATCAATCTCTGACTGTAACGCCCAATACCCATGCCCATCTTCACATTGGGGGTGCCCCTTGCCCTACCATCCTCATCTTTTGTACAATGCAGCCAGAAAAAACTACCCTTCATAAACAAATGGAACCTGTGCCAATGAATCCTTTAAGCCAACTGATTCAACACCTTGATCACCACTTTAGTCTGGATGAACTGCGGGAGTTAACGCTGACACTGGACGTGGAGTGGGAAAATTTATCAGGCGATACGCGCACGGTTAAAAGCCGGGAATTGGTGGAGCTGCTGAACCGCAACGGCCGTTTACCCGAACTCATCCAGCTCGCGCAAAACCACCGCCCCCATCTCAACTGGCGCGATCTGCCCCAGTTTGAACAGCGCATCTCCCGTTATGGGGTGCCGATGGAAAAACCCCCTCGCGCCGCCCACTTCACCAACCGCGAGGACGACCTGGCTCAACTGCTGGCCGACCTGCAGCCGGGGCAGGTCGCCACCCTCTGCGGCCCCGGCGGCATTGGCAAAACCGCCCTGGCCGCCGAAGCCATCTGGACGCTGGCCCCCGGCACCACCCCACCCCAGCAGTTCCCCGACGGCATCCTGTTCCATAGCTTCTACGGCCGGCCGCAAATTGATTTGGTGCTGGAAAAAATTGTCGTGGCCTATGGCGACGAGCCAAAGCCCAACCCGCTGGCGGCGGCGCAGCGGGTGCTGGGTGGGCGGCAGGCGCTGCTGCTGCTGGACGGTGCCGAAGAAGCCGACAATTTGCCGCAGCTGCTGCAGGTGCGCGGCGGCTGTGGCGTGCTGGTCACCAGCCGCAGCCGCCGTGATGCCGCCGCCAGCCGCCAGGACGTGGCACCCCTCTCGATTCCCCACGCCGTGGCTCTGCTGCAAAAGCGGGGCGGCAAGTGGGCGGCGGAGGAAGCGGCGGCCACGGCGATTTGTGAGCAGGTGGGGGGGTGGCCGCTGGCGGTGCGGCTGGCGGGGCGCTATTTGCAGGAGGCGGAGGAGACGGCGGCCGAGTACGCGGCGTGGCTGGCGACCACGCTGCTGGCGGCGTTGAGCTTGGGGACGCACCAGGCAGAGAATGGTGAGGTGCTGCTGGAGCGGAGCGTGACCCAGGTGGACGAGACGGCGCGGCGGCTGTTGGGGCTGGTGGGGCAGTTGGCGCTACAGCCGGTGGCGGCGGCGGGGCTGGCGGCGGCGGTGGCCTTGCCCGTTAGCCAGCTAAAGCAGGGGTGGCGGCAGTTGCTGGGGTATGGGCTGCTGCAAAAGCGGGGGGATGGGTATGAGGCAACCCACCCGCTCATCCACACCTATGCCAGCCGACGGCTGGAGCCAGCGGCCGAGGATTTTGCCCGGCTGGTGGCCTACTACCATGAGCTGGCGCAAACGGAGAGCCAAAAAGGGTTGCCCGGCTACCGCCGCCTCGATGGAGAACGGGCGCACATCATGCGGCTGCTGTCCGGTTGTGTGAGGCGAGAAGATTGGCGACAAGCTATAAGGTTAGCATGGGCTGTAAATGATCATTTGTTTATCCAGGGGTTTGTAACAGAGTTGATAAATGCCAGTCAGTTTGGATTGATTGCCTCCCAAAAACAAGGATCCCAACGAGGCGAGGAATCCTTTCTAAGTTGGCTGGGTCTCGCCTACCGCGCCCTGGGGCAGGTGGAGAAAGCGATATGCTGCCTGGAGGAAGCGTTGGCTATTTTTGTGGCGATTAAGTCGCCTTACGCCGAAATGGCACAACGCCAGTTGGATGAGCTAAAGGGCAAAGCTAACGCCTAAACCTGGTTTAACCCCGGCAGCGCGGCTGACCCCGGTCGTCTGTGACCCCAAATTGGCGTGGGCGGGTGCCACAAGGGCAAGACGGCGTAGAGACCTCGCCATCTGTTTACCCCGCACCAACCCGCGCCCGCTCGCCCTCTACCTTGCTGGGAAAACGGGAGCATTTCAGTTTCGGGGCATTAATAAACTTACCTCTCCGCAAGCCAATTTCTCAGCCAAGAATTGTCATTTCGACGAGTCTTCGAGGAGAAATCCCGCT
>JAGQGA010000448.1 GCA_020432595.1 Anaerolineales bacterium
CCAAAGGTCTTTTCATCCGAACAGACCTTGCCTTCGGCACCACCGCCGCCGCCTTCGCCCGATACATAAAAGAAGTGGGCAATATCGTAATTGTCAAATCCGATTAATTGATCAACAAGCGTTTGAACGCTATCGCGGTTGCCGCGAATGCTATCGACTGGATCGGGTTCGTCGATCAGTCCATCGGTGTCCGAGTTGTTGAACAAGAGCAAATCGTTGTTGTCAATGAGCACAAAGCGCGTTCCCATGTTGTGCTCATAGATGGCGGTTAGCTGATTGACCTTGTTGACAATAAAGGACATTAAGGCGCTGTCGCTGTTGCCGTTTGCCTGATAAAACGTCCCTGTGACGCCGATGGCTATCCGGTAAATGCGTAATTGATTGCTAAATAGTACGGTTGAAGCCTGCGTGCTGGCATTAGGTAGACTCATTGCTTCCAAGTCGAATGTTGGTGTGTCAAAATCGGCCTCCTCCTTGAATTGAACCGCTGGCGTGTCGGCCTGGTCATAGGCGATATAGCGCGTGTTCGGTGCGAGCGGCTCTACTGGCGCAACGATATAGGTTGCTCCTGTAGCCAAGATGATGGCATCAAGACCCCGTTCGGTGACGCTGACCCGCGCCACGAGTGCGGGGTCGCTAATCCCTTGCCCAATGTAGGTGCGTAGGGTGGGGAATTTTTCTGCCAAGCCATCCTGCATGACGGGGCTTTCATGTATGTCAAAGTCGGCCAAAGTTCCATCTGGCAAGGGAAGGGTGAGGTGGCTTGGCCGCTGGCTTTGGGTAAATTCAAGGGGGGCATCGGCAAGAACGGCCGTTAACATGGGTCTGTCTAGCTGGTAAGTACGGTACTTGGTTGGGGTTTCTTGCTCGCTGTCTAATTTGAGCAGCGTAGAATTCTCACCCTCGTCCCGCCACAGGGAATTTGGGTTGGGAGTTGCATTTTGGCTCTTCTCGTTGTCTTCTAGGATGTCGCTCCCAAGCGCATGAGCTGGCTCAATGGAGATCGCTTGCAGATAACGCAAACCAGTAAAGGTAGCTATTGTTACCATGAATAAAATCAAAATTGTTGTCAGCCATTTTTTTTTCGAAACGAAGTTAGCTTTCATGCTTCCACTCCTCTTTTTATGTTGCATGACCCCTGTGACTTACACGGCCGTTTTGTTACTTGCTAAATTTGCTCAAGCTTAGGAAACAGGTTGACAATGTTGTTGCCATCGCTGGGGAATCGTCATCAGAAACTCGCTTGCCGTTAGGGGATCATTTCTTTTCTTGAGATACCCTTATCCATGCTGATGCTGCCCTTAAACATCTAGGCGGTTTGCTCGATAGGGACATTATACAGATCGTGCGCTTCCAAAACGCTTCCACGAATGCAGGGGTCTGGAATACAGGCTATTTAGGGAAGCGGTGGGGGGAAAACGGCCGTTTTTCCCTTTTGTTAAAAAGCTACTGTGATAAAAACGGGATTGTGCCAAGCAGCACGAACGGCCGTTTAAGCCAACGCGCTTTAGACCATTAGTTCAAACGGCCGTTTTCTTTGCCCTTTAATGATCAAAGGCTGCCGCTTGTACCTATCGGCATCAATGACTTGGCTCCGTGAAGCGAAGCCGAACGCAGAGAAACCCGCCGCAGTTTGTCGGAACCTCTTGCTTGATTATTTGGACAACATCGTATCGTCTATCTTGTCTATTCTCACCGATGTCGTTTATACTACATTTATGGCACGAGATGAGGAACGGATTCCACTGGGTTTTGTGTTTTTTGCGGTGGGGCTGATTTTGCTGATTGGCGTAACGGCCGTTTGGCTGTTGATGCCCGAACTTATGCCCCGTCCCCTTTATCTGCTGGCTGCCCCCTATTTGCCCGTCTCCAAACCGGCACCGGTGTCAGAAACGGCCGTTTTTATTCCCCAATCCTCCACCAGCCAACGCGCTACAGTCGAAATAGATCCAGCTCATATTCCCACTCGCCTCATTATCCCTCGGCTGGACATTGACGTGCCTGTGGAGCCTGTTTCTCGGCAGCCGTTTATAGAAAACGGCCAAACCTATTATCAGTGGCAGGTTCCAGACAGCAGTGCAGCGGGGTGGCACAATGAAACGGCCGTTTTAGGGCAAATTGGCAACACCGTCCTCAACGGCCACCACAACATCTACGGCGAACTGTTTCGCTACCTGTCCGATTTAGCCGAAGGGGATGAAATCATCGTTGAAGACAGCACCAGCAGTCATCACTACCGCGTCACCACCAGCATCATCCTCAAAGAGCGTGGGCAATCGCTGGCAACCCGCCTCGCCAACGCCAGTTGGATCAACCCCACCGATGATGAGCGCATTACCCTAATTAGCTGCTGGCCCTATACCGACAACTCCCATCGTGTTATCGTCGTGGCTTATCCAATTCCCGGTGCAGGAGCCTAATATTTTGCCAACACCTATTTTCAGGAGGAAATTATGAAAAAATTATTTTGGTTGACGTGTGTGTTTGTGTTGCTTTGGGCGGCAGGGATTGCCTACGCCCAGGACAGCGGCTCGATTCGTGGGGTGGTGGCAGTGGATGTCAATGGGGATGGCAAGTGTGTGGGCACAGGGGTAGCCGGGGAAGTGGGTATTGCCAATGTGCCGCTGCAATTTGTGAATAGCGATGGCGGGATTGTGATGGACCACACCACTGGCAGCGATGGTACCTTTGGGCTGGTTTCGGTTGGCGATAGCTACTGGAAGGTGACGGTGCAGCCGGGAACTGGCTGGAAAATCACTTCGTCGGCCACACTGTATGCGCTGATTGATGAAAACAACAGGCTGGCGGAAAACATCAACTTTTGCCTTCAGTCAACCAGCACTGCTACGACAAGCGGCCTGCTGCCGCAGGCAGGCGGGGCGGTTAGTGCGGGATTAACGGCCGTTGTTGCCATCTTTGCCCTCTCTCTCATCGCCTTCGGTCTCCTGCTCCAAACCCGCCGCCGCGCTTAAAAGAGAAATGGAGCAATGGTGGTTGGTGGCTTGTACCAGCAACTAACACCTGCCACCATTGACACAGGAACAAGCTATGTGCCGCAGCATTAAGAAGCTACGTTTTGATGACCGTACTCCCACTGATGAAGAGCTATATGAAGCGGCTCTACAGTTTGTGCGTAAGGTGAGCGGCTACCGGAAACCGTCGCGGGTAAATGAGGCGGCGTTTGAAACGGCCGTTTCTGACATCGCCAACACTACTCGCACCCTGCTTGACGCACTAACGGCCGTTAAGACTCCAAAAACAGAATAGCACTGGGGTGCTTGATGTCCGTTAGGCAAAAAAGGGGCGTATCGTCTACGCCCCTCCTTGCATGGGTTAGCAATCTTGGGAATGCCTACTTTCGCACAATCAGCGGCAGGTAGGCATTGTAATTGTCTGTCGGGCCATCAGGGAAGTTGGCCGCACCCGGCGTGCCGCCCGTCATGGCAGACGCAACCCAGCTTGCCGGGTTGTTGTTATCCAGTGCCGGGTTGAGCAGGGTTAGAGTAGGGCCGGTGCCATCGGCGGCTGGCGGCCAGGGAGCCACATCGTCGTAGGCCACTTCATCTACCACGCAGCCGGTGGGGCTAAGCAGCCGCAGCCGTTCGCCGCCGCCGCTAAAGCCAAACGGCAAGTTGCCCAAAAAGTTGCTGACGGCGGGGAAGGTGGCACTAAACAACGCCTGGTCGCGCACCAGCACCAGATAGCCGTGGGCTGGCAGGGTGGTATTGGCCGGAATGGTGAACCCCGCGCTTTCGTCTTGGAAGACCCAGTTGGTGAGAGAAACGGCCGTTGTCCCCGGATTATACAATTCCACCCAATCCTCCGGGTTAAACGAATCCGACGAGTTGTAGTTGATCTCGTTGATGACGATGGCCGGTGGCGGTGTGGCGCATGGATCCGTCGTGCCAGAGGAGTTGGGCGCCCCCGGCGTGCCGCCCGCAGCCGACGAGCTTTTCCAATTTTGCGGCAAGCTGTTGTCCAACTGCGCGTCAATCAGTTCCAATGATGAGCCTAATCCATCGGGGTCGGCCGGCCACGGTGGTAGGTCGGTGTAGGCCACGCGGTCAATTTCGCCTCCCAGCCCGTCCAGCAGTCGCACCGTCTCGCCGCTGTTGGAAAGCCTGTCCAAATACACCCCGTCGGGGGCAAAGCCATATTTGGCCTCAAACGCCGTGGCGTTGCTTGCCAGGACGATAAAGCCCTCCGGCAACACCGTCGCCCCTGGCGGGAAGGTGTAGTTTATCCCCTCGGCAAAGGTCACGTTATCCAAATTCAGCGTTTCGCTGCCCGTGTTTAGCAGCTCCAAAAACTCATACTCATTCCCGTCCAGCCCCGTGTCATCGGGCGGGTGGTACATGATTTCGTTGATCACCAGCTTGCTCAAATCTTGCGGCACAAAGTAAGTGGCCTGCTGCATCGCGCTCCACGTCGAGCCGCTGCGAACCCGTGCCTTGACCGTCACCGTGTTAAAAATCGGCACGTTAACGGAGTCGCCGCCGTTGTTGGCCTTGGGCGAAATGTTGCCGCCGGGCAAGCGGGGGTCGCTGCCGTCCACGGTGTAGTAGATGCTGCCTTGCCCGCCGTTTTCATTGTTGTCAATGGTCAGCACCGACCCGGACGTGACGGCACCGCTGGGCTGGCTAAAGTGGGGCGGCGCGATTGTGGGGTACAGCCCTGCGCCCACATAGTTGGAAATGACGTTAGTAGCGCGAACGGGGAAATATTGCGCCAGCATCTTGTCGCGCTGCGCCACCCAGTGGACATCGCGGGTGTATAGTTCAAACGGGCT
>JAGQGA010000449.1 GCA_020432595.1 Anaerolineales bacterium
AAAGGCCGCCGAGGATGAGGAGGGTGAGGAGGTAGAGGGGCCAGCCGATTGGTTGGATGAACTGCTGGATGTTGTCGAGCAGGGGTGCAGGGGTGCGGGGGTGCAGGGGAGAATGCTCCTCTGCTCCTCTGCTCCCCTGCTCCTCTGCTGCCCCGCTTGCCCGCAAATACCACACCAACGCCACCGCCAAACTGAGCAGGGCAAAGGGCAGCGCCAGGACGTGGGGGTGCATGTCGCCGAGGACGAAGCTGAAGGCGGGGATTTCGACGATGGGTTCCAACCCTTCTTCGGCGCGGCCGGAGAGATGGTATTCGTGGATGACGCGGGAGGTGCGCCACCACCACCATTGGCTGGATTCATAGCGTGGGGTTTCGCTGATGACGGCTGGCCCGTTGAGGTCGCGCACGTCCAGCCACGCCCAAAAGCTGTCGGAACCTACGCCGTTGCCGTGGGCAATTTCCAGCAGTATGACAAGATTGCCCGCCAGCGGCAGGGCAAGGGCGGCGAGGATGCCGAGAAGACGGGCGGAGCGGAGGCGGCGTGGGGCGTAGGGCGTGGGGTGTGGGGTGTGAGAACCTTCAACAATCTCCAATCTCCGATCTCCAATCGCTATCAGGTTAAAAACCAGCCCAAATGCACCAACGACCGTTCCTGCCACCAGCCACGCCAGCCCCAAATTAAAGGCAATGGCTTCGGGAACCAACGCCAGCCGCGCCAGTAGGGAAGTCATGACATAGCCAAAGTAGTAGTAGCTGATGCCGAAGCCCGAGAGCCAGGGGTCGAGCGAGGGGAAGGCGGGGCTGCGGCCGACGGCGTTGAGAAAGGCAAACTCCATCGGCTTTTCGGTGGCGGCGATGGCCGGATTTTGGGCGCGAACAAAGACCCAGAGGAGAAAAACGGCCGTAAATACAATCTCCGTCAGCCAAATTTGCCGCTGGTTACTTTGCACCCAAGCACGAAAAGCTGCCCAGCCCGCGTGGCGCACCGCCCAGCCCGATAGACCCGCCAGCAGCAGCAGTGCCAACAAGATTCCGCCCACGTTATTGCCCACAAACCCCAGCGAGCCGAGAATCCAAAAGAGATAGCTGACAACAAGCAACCCCAGCATCTTGCTAAACGCATACCCCCGGTCAGCCAGCGGGCGGAAGAGAAAATAGGCCAGTGGCGTGGCAAGCAAGCCGATGAGCATCAGTACAGCCCACCAGCGGACGGCGGCGAATAGGTCGGGAAGGGGTAGCATGAATTTTGAAGAAAGAGATTGGAGATTGGAGATTGGAGATTGCAGTCCTTTAATCTCTAATCTCTAATCTCCAAACCTCATTTAATAACCTACACTTTGTGTATCCATCACCTTATAAATCGAAACCCCATTTTGGCTGTAGACCATCTCCAGCAGGCCAGAAGCGGCCATTTGGCTGAATTTACCCAGTCCTTCGGGGTGGTAATACGCTTGTTCAAGCTGGCCGACGTAGATGTAGCCTACGTCGTATTTGTTGAGCAGCCGTTCAGCTTCAACAACATCGGCGGTGTTGTAGAGGGTGTTGACATCGTTGATGCGGTTGCTGATGAATTGGCCGGGGATGACAGCTTTGTGCTGGCGGGTGTGCCAATCCCAGCCGACGATGGCGGGGTTGCCGGTGTACATGGCAACACGGTTGCCAACGGAGCGGTACGGGTTGCCACTGTGAGCTTCGGCGATGACGGGGGAGCCGGGGATGTTTTGCTGCATCCAGCGCAGGGCTTCGTAGTCGCTGGCAAGCTGGATGGTGCGGCTGCTGCCGTCAAAGGCGGTGTCGCCATATTCGGCGTAAGGCATAAAGGCCATGCCGTCGAGAGTGTGGGGCGCGGTCTGCGTCATGCGAATGTCCCATTTGGCTTTGGTTGCCAAAATGGGGTAAAGCGCAGCGGCGGCGACCAGCACAGCTAGGGCGATTTTCCAGATGTGGCGGGTGGTTTCGCTTCGTTTTTGCACGCTGGGCCAGGCCCAAACGGCCGTTACGCCCCCCACCACGCTCAACAGCAGCCACACCTGCATATAAATTTTGAAAACGGTGTTCATGCGGCCAATATCACCGGCCGTAACAAAAATCTCGACAAAGAGCGTCAGCCCCAGTGCCGCCGAAATGAGGATGAGGACGATGCGGCGAGCGGGAGGTAGCTCGTGGCGCAGCCCCAGCAGCCCAGCGATGCCGAGCAGGGTGAGGACGACGGGGGCAACCCAGTAGCCGCGCAGCATGAAGATGAGAATGATCAAGACGTAGAGGAAGAGGGCAATGAGCAGCGGCATGGCCACAGGTTTGAGCTTTTGCAGCCCCTCGGTTGTCCAGGTGCGCGTCCAGGCGCGGAATTCGCGGGCAAGGTGGGTGGCGATGAAGAAGAGGAAGAGGCCGTAGATGGTGAGGTAGTTGAAGAGATAGGTTTTGGAGCCTTCCCACAACCCGATGGAGCCGTAGGCGAAACCATAATTTTCGATGAAGGGGGCGAAGAGGAGTTGGGCGAGGAGGAGGAGAACGGCCGTTAATAACCCCCATTCCCCCACCATCGGCAGCGACCAGCGCGAACCATACTTTTGATACACGTAAAACAGCATTGCCAACGCCCCAATGACGGAAAAGGTGGGCGAGTCGGCAATGTTGGTGGCACGCAGCACGCCGATGGTTAAGCCACCCATAAGCAGTTGCAAAGGCAAAGCAGCCCCGTGTGTCATTCCCGCGAAGGCGGGAATCCACAGCCGACCATTGGATTCCCGCCTTCGCGGGAATGACAAATTGTAGGCTAACAAAGCAAGAGAAATCGCCCAGCCCAACGCCAGTACCATCAGCGGCAGGCTAATCATGTGGGCATGGAGGTCGCCGTAGAGGAAGGTGAAGAAGGGGAATTCGGTAATGGGCTGCGCTTCCCCTTGATAGGCATTGATGGCGCGGGAAGCCGTCCAGAACCAGTCGCCGGGGTAGATGGGGGCAGGTTGCCCGCCCAAGATTCTAAAGCCCCCTTGCAGCAGTTGCAGCAGTGGTCCAATCAGCGGCGTGGTTCCCAGGGTCGCATCCCCCGCCCGGTACCAGGCGTTGATCACCACCCCTACCTCTCCCAAATTGCCCAGCAGGACGGCCAGGGCGGAAGCGGTGAGGCCGGCGGCGATGGCGCGACGGTTGGGAGATTGGGAGATTGGGAGATTGGGAGATTGGGGATTGGAGATTGGAGATTGCTGAGGGTCATCTTCAATCTCTAATCCCCAATCTCTAATCTCTACCAAATTATAGGCTAAACCAAACACCCCTAACCCCGTAAAGCTGAACAACATCGGCAGAATGAGGTTGTAGGCGAGGGTGGGGGTGAGGGCGAGGAGCTTGGTGAGGGCACCGACGTAGACAAAGCCGTAGTAGTAGTAGTTGATGTAGCCACCCGCGTACCAGGGGTCGTAGGGGGGGAAAGTGGTGGATTTGAGGGTGGCGGTGAAGAAGGAGAGATCCATCGGCTTTTCCCCCCCCCAAATGATGTCCCACACGTCGGGGTTGCCAAGGCGGACGGCAATGAGGATGAGAAAAAAGGCGATGCCGAGCAGTTCAACGAGGCCGATATAGCGCAGATTGCGGCGAATGAAGTTTGTGAGTTTGGCGCGGTGGCGCATGGCGAGGGCGAGATTGAGCGCGGCGAGCAACGCCACGCCTAGCCAAAGGGTGGTGCGGCTGTTGGGCAACAGGTTGAGGCTGGCGGTAATCCAGCCAAAATAGGAGATGAGCAGCAGCGAGAGGATGCGGGAAAGGGCGTAGCCGCGATCTGGCAGGCCGCGCAGGGTGGTGAAGGTGAGCGGGAAGGCGAGCCAGCCGAGCAAAATGACGGCCAGCCACCACACAACAGCGGCGAGGGCGGGACGGCCGTTTAAGGCACTGTCAAACAAATCGCTGTAGCTGCCGTTGCTGCGCTGCACGGCAACCTCGGCGGGGGAAAGGAGCAGGCCGTTGGGGGCTTGGGTCGCTTCCTGGGGGTTCATAACGGCCGTTTCCCGCAAATCCACCTCGCGGAACAGTGCCGCCACCTTGAGCGAATCATAGTTGGCCGTCTTTTTGAAAATCCAGACGGGGGGATGGTCGTAGACGCTAAACGCTTCCTCGGCGGCAAGGTCGCCCGGCGGCGGCCAGCCGACGTTGGGGGCAGTTCCCCAGCTAAATTGGCCGCTGGTGTCGCTGATGTGGAGGGGGCCGATTTGGTGGTCGGCGTGGAACTGGGCCACGAGTTCAAAACCGAGGTCGCCGTTGAACAGCCCTTCGTAGTAGCGAATCATGAGCGGGTAGGTGAGCGGCAGGCGGGGCAGGTGCCACATGGCGCGTTGGCTGCTGAGGCTGATATAGTCGGCTTCGTCGAGCCAGGCGAGGATGTCGTTGAGCTTTTGCGGGTCGCTGTCGGGGTAGGTGACGGGGCGCTGGCCGCCGCTGACTTCGGTGTAGTAGCTGCTGTAGGCATAACGGCCGTTAATTGCCACCGGCAGCAAATCATCCCAATGCTCATTGGCAATGCGCGTCGTGCCAGCCCGCACCACGCTGCCGTCGCCGTTGGCAATAAGCTGGTGGTTGGAATCGGCGGCGGCGAAGGTGTCGGGCAGGTCAAGGACGACGGCTTCGCGCTCTTGGGTCAGATTGAGCGTCGTTTCGACAAATGGAGCCGCCCCACCGTTGGCATCGAGTGCCAGCCGCAGCACAGGGAGCGTGCCGCCGGGGCCGTCGGGATCAGTGAGGAAGTTGAAGCGAACGGCCGTTATCGTCCCATCCTC
>JAGQGA010000044.1 GCA_020432595.1 Anaerolineales bacterium
CACCCGGCAGCAGCAAGCCGGACTTGTCGCTGATATTCATCCCTTCTGGATTGTTAACGCCATCGCCGCCACCGTAGACTCCGCCGCCCTGCCCGCCATTGCCGCCCTGCCCAGCGTCAGCCACATTCTCCCAGATGTTGCCTTTGATGGTTTTGCCCCTCCTGCTAATGCTCCCGAACCGGCTGTCCCAGTGACAGAAACGGCCGTTTTGCCCACCTGGGGCGTGGAGCGGATTGGCGCACCGCTGGTGTGGGATGGGCTGGGCGTGCGCGGCGAAGGGGTGGTGGTTGCCATCATGGACAGCGGCGTGGATTGGAACCATCCCCAGCTTCGTCCTACCTATCGTGGCTTGAACACCAACGGCACCGTTGACCATCGTGCCAGTTGGTACTCTCCCGGCAACCCGCTTTTGCGCCAGCCCACCGACGTGGTGGGGCATGGGACGCATGTGGCGGGAACGGCCGTTGGGCAAAGCGGCATCGGCGTTGCCCCCGCCGCCCGCTGGATTGCCGTCAACATCGCCAACCCCGACGGCCTTATTCTCACCAGCGCCGTCCACGCCGGGTTTGAGTGGCTGTTGGCACCCGGTAGCGACCCCAGCCTCGCTCCTGATATTGTCAACGGCTCTTGGTCTGGGGCAGGGAATCTTGATTTGTTTCTGCCCGATTTGGCGGTGCTGCGAGCGGGCGGCATTTTGCCCGTTTTTGCCAGCGGCAACAACGGCCCCTTCCCTGAAACCATTGGTGCTCCCGCCAGCTACCCCACCACGCTGGCCGTGGGTGCCAGTGACGACATTGACGCGCTGGCTTGGTTTTCCAGCCGTGGCCCTTCATTTTTTACCATTGATCCCAAACCGCAGTTGGTGGCACCGGGAACGGCCGTTTTTTCCACCTTCCCCGACAACCAATACCGCACCTTTCTCGGCACTTCGATGGCCGCGCCCCACGTCAGCGGCGCAGCGGCGCTGCTGCTCTCGGCCAACCCCACCCTGTCGCCGGATGATCTCACCCGTGTGCTGCTGCAAACGGCCGTTGCCATCACCACCACCCATCCCAACTTTGACAGCGGCTGGGGGCGGCTGGATGTCTATGCCGCCGCTGCCAGCCAGCTTGCCACCGGGCGGCTGCGCGGTACCGTGCGCGGCAATGGCCTGCCGCTGCCCAACGTGCCGCTAACGCTGACCACTCCCGGTGGCGCAATCTTGCCCTTTGCCAGCAACGACAACGGCCAATTTGAATTGTCGTTAGTGGCTGGTCGCTACACCGTCGCTGCTGCCCAATTTGGCTATGCCCACACCCAAGTGAGCGCCATCGTGCAGGTGGGGCAAACGGCGGTGGCCGACTTGGACTTGGCTTCATTGCCCGGCGGCACGGTCAGCGGCCAAATTCGCAGTGGTGGGCAGCCGCTGACGGCGACGGTGCAGGTGGTGGGGTTGCCGGTGGCGGTGAGGACGGATGAAAACGGCCGTTATGCCCTCACCCTTCCCAGCGGCAGCTACCAGCTTGCAGTACACGCCCATGGCCATGAACTGGGCAAAGCGTCGCTCACGCTGGCCGTCGGCCAAGTGCTGACCCGCAATTTTGATTTAGCGGCTGCCCCCACCGTGCTGCTGATTGACAGCGGCCAATGGTATTACCAAAGCTATGCCCGTTATTACGACGAGGCGCTGCTGGCGGCCGGTTTTGACCACGACACTGCCACCATCCGCAACCCGTTTGCCGATGTGCCGACGCTGGAACAAGTGGAACCGTATGATGTGGTTATCTGGTCGGCACCCCACGACGCGCCGGGCCGGGTGGCGGCCAACGATGTCATCACCGATTATTTGAAAACGGGGGGGAATTTGCTGATTAGTGGTGAGAATGTGGCCTATTACGATGGGCAAGGGTTTGGCACGCAGCCGTGGTTTTTCCGCAATTTGGGGGCGTTGTTTGATGGGGAGCAGGAGGGAGAAACGGCCGTTTCCAGCCTGCTAAACACTCCTTTTGCCGGGATGACAGTGGAACTGAACGGCGGCAACAGCGCCAACAACCAGGCGACCCCCGACAACAGCCGTCTGCGCGAAAACGTACTGACGCGCCCCGTTTTGCGCTATGACGACGGCCACAACGCCGGGCTGTTGGCAGGTCATTGTGCCCCTTACCAAATCATTTATTTCGGTTTTGGGTTGGAAGGGGTGCGCCAAGCTGATGACCGCGCCGAACTGCTGCGGCGCAGCTTCGCCCACTTTGCCGACCCGCTGGTGCAGCAGGGTTTGCAGCTTACGCCCGGCCGCGTGGACGATTTTGCCATTGCCGGTGACGAACTAGTCTACGCCATCACCGTGCGGAACCTGAGCGAGACGGTGACGGAGACGGTTGACATCTTGCCCAGCGGCGGCAGTTGGCCGACGACGCTGCTGACCCCGACGCTGACGCTGGGGCCGTGCCAAATGGGGGAGACGGTGCTGCGGCTGGCGGTGCCGCCGGATGTGGGGCAGGATGTGGTGCATGAGATGGTCTTAACGGCCGTTTCCCGCCAAAACCCTAGCAACAGCATCGAACTTCCCATTCGCCACAAAACCCCCGGCCGCTTCCTACTGGTGGACGATGACCGTTGGTATGACCAGCAGCCCACTTTTCTGGCGGCACTGGCGGCCAACGGCATTGTCCCCGACGTGTGGGAGACCGGCGGCAGCCCGGCGGTGCGCGGCAGCCCCACGCTTCATTTGCTGGCGCAATATGACTATGTTTTTTGGTTTACTGGCTACGACTGGTTTGCCCCGGTGACGCGGGCAGAAAATGAACTGCTGACTGAGTATTTGGCGCAAAACGGCCGTTTGTTCCTCAACAGCCAGGACTATCTTTACTACAACCTGCACACGCCGCTGACGCTGAACTATTTTGGCATTATCAGCCAGAGTGAGAGCATTACGCCAACGGCCGTTTATCCTGACGTGTCGCTGGGGCTGTCGCCCATGCTGGCTGGCCCGCTGCCGCTGGATTACGAGGCGGTGGGCTACCAAAACTTTAGCGACGGGCTGATTTTGGCTCCCGGCACGATGCCCTTTTTATGGCATGACCAGGGAACACCGGCCGGTGTGGCGCGATATGGCAACGGTTGGCGAGCCGTTTTTTGGGATGTGCCATTGGAAGTGCTGCCGCCAGCCAAGCAGCCAGCGATGTTGGGCAGCGTTGTCGGCTGGCTTTCCAATTGGGGAGATGCCACTTTTGCCGTAGACAGCCAAACGGGTGCGCCGGGTGAACCGCGCACCTATACCCTAACGCTGCCTAGCGTGGTACCCACGCGCACGCTGCGGTTGACCAACACGCTGCCAACGGGGTTGGTATTGCTGCCCGCCACGCTTGATGGCGGGGCGGTGTATGATGCCGCCACAAATCAATTGACCTGGCAGGGAGTCGTAAGCGGCAGCCACCAAATTCGCTATCAGGCGGTTCCCCAGGCGACGGCTGCGCCGTTGGTCAACACTGTGCAGTTGGCCGATGATGTGGATGGGATTGTGTTGACGCGCACGGCGGCGGTGTGGCTGGATGCGCCGGATTTGCGGGAGGTGGCTTTAACGGCCGTTTCTGCCACCGCTACCCCCAGCCCCACACTTACCTATACATTGGTCGTGAGCAACAGCGGTCTGGCTGCCGCCAATGCTCAAATTGAACTGCGTTTGCCCGATGCCGCCAGACCCATTACCGATACCCTGCACAGCAGCAGCGGTACGGCAGCCCTAAAGCAGCATCGGGTGAATTGGCAAGTGGCGGTGGCTCCTGGCGATACCGTGACGATCACGATTGTGCTGACTTATACCCCCCGTGTGGATGTGTGGCTGGCAGGAACGGCCGTTGTGGATGATGGTGTTACGCAGCCGGTTATCAAACATTTGCAGCTTTACTTGCCACCGTATCAATACTATTTCCCTTTTTCAGTGCGCCATAAACCTTTATAATTACCTCCGCTATACTTGCGGCAGGATGAATCCTCATTTAAGCTGTCTATACCAGCTTGGCTTTGGTGAGATTTTGTCTAGGATTGTCGCCAAAAGATAGATTGTATGGTACTCTGGTACTAATTTTACTGATACGGAGTAAGTAAAGAACGTCATATGCAGCGAGAGAAGTTACGCGATATTACGATTGCCTATGTTGAAGATGAACCAAGTATTGCCCAGCTTCTGGTTTCGGGGCTGGGGTTGTTTGGTATTAAGGTGCGTCCCATTTATATGAGCGGGGAAGCACTGTTGGATAGTGTTCGCCAACCTGAGTTTGCTGAGGCGGATATTTTGTTTTTTGATGTGCGTTTGCCGCAAATGACGGGGGTTGAATTGGCGGCTGAACTGCGGTCACGGGGGGAACAACGGCCGTTTGTTTTGGTCAGTGCCTGGCCTTCACCCCCCCGCGACGTATTAGAAGAGGTTAACGCCGTTTTTCTGGCTAAGCCCTTTGATTTTCCTAAACTGGTTCGCACCATTCAGTTTTTAGCTGAGAGACCGTAGCTTTACGCCTCATCTTCAGCCGCAACATCTACCAAGCGGGCACTTGTCAGCTTGAGTAAATCGTTGACACCAATTTTGACGTTAATGCCGCGTTCAGCTGCGCTGATAAAAACGGCATCAAAGCCGCTGGCCTCTTGAGCCAGCAGCATTTTGAAGCCCCGGTTGAGCAGCGCCAGGGCTGAAATCCCCCCCACCTGTAACCCAGTGAATGTTTCCGCTTCTTTGTGGGTTGCCATTTTCATCTTTTTGACCCCCACAACTTTTGCCAGTTTTTTCAAATCAAGCTGCTTGTTGGCCGGAATCATGACCAGGAACTTTTTTTCGGGTTGTTCATAGGCAACCAGGGTTTTAAACACCTGATCAGGTGGTACTCCTAGCCTATGGGCAACTTCTGTGGCATCCGTTATACCTGTGGGATATTCACAGATTTGATGCACTATTTTTTTCCCTTCTAATAATCTTATAACCACTGTTTTCTTCATCGCCATAACCACTGTTATCTTATTGAAAATTTTGGCAATCAGCCTTGGAACCGTTACAATGCCTTCTAAATTGGTGAATTTGGAGTGTAAAACGGCCGTTTTCGATCATACCGTCTATTTTAGCGTATAATTAACGGAAATCTTAAGGTTCGTGAATTATCATATGACGATGGCTCATTGTAGTTAACGTCCAACGTAAGTTTTTTTAAGTCTGAGAGAGCAAATGATAGGAGATCTCAAAGTTCTCTATATCGAGGACAACGAAGATAATCGGAAACTGGTGAACCGTATTTTGAGAGCGGCTGGTATTACAGTTGATTTAGCTCCCGATGGCAGAACCGGTTTGAGCTATGTAGAGAGTGAGCTTCCCGATTTAATCCTGGTTGATATTAATCTTCCTGAAATTGATGGTTATACAGTTGTTCGTGAGCTGCGAAAAACGTATGATCAGAAACAGCTTCCTATTTTGGCATTAACAGCTCATGCCTTGAAGGATGACCAAGAAAAATGCATAGCTGCCGGATGCAATGGCTACATTGCTAAACCGATTGATGTAGATACGTTGCCGGAGCAAATCTTGAGTTATCTTGAGTAAGTAAGGTGGTTTTATGAAAACTTCTCCCTCCTCCGTGACAAATAAACCGCACGTGAAAAATAAACCGCACGTGAAAAATAAACCGCAGATTGATCCGAAGGATGCTTATATTTTGGTTGTAGAGGACAACGTTTCTAACTTTGTTCTCATTGCCCGTTTGCTGGCTTTTATGGGTGTGCAAAAGTGTGAGTGGAAAACAACGGGCTGGGGCGTTGTGGAGTTTGCCAATACCATGCCCCGCGTTGACCTGATCTTGATGGATTTAGGGCTGCCGCATGAAGATGGTTATGAAGCGTTGCAACAAGTGCGAGCCAACCCCCATTTGCAAGATACGCTGGTGGTGGTGGTGACGGCACAAGGGAGCGCGGCAGAAATGCAAAAGGCTAAACGGGCTGGTTTTGATGGTTTTATTGCCAAGCCGCTTGATGCTGACAAGTTCCCTGAACAAATCGATAAAATTTTGAATGGCAAGCAAATTTGGGATTTGGGTGTGTAGTAAACTAACGGCCGTTAATTCCACCCCCACCGCCCCAAACAAAGCAGATGCAAAGATACCCTACCTCTGTCGAAAGATTACAGGCTCGGCTGCAATGGGCTGAATCGCTCCTACAGCTAAAAGAACTGCTGACTTCCACCCTTGATGTCGCAGAAGTATACCGTCGTGCCGCTCGCGCCTTTGTGGAAAATTTTGAGATTCGATACTGTGCCATTTCCAGTTGGGATCAAGCGGCCAACACCTTAACCACACAGGCAGAGTTTACCGATAAAGCTTTGCGTGAGGGTGCCTTTGAATTTACACAAGCCGTCGAGATTTATGACCTGGCGGATTTTCCAGACTCCCAAAAGCTGTTGCAGACCAATGAGCCAGTTATTCGTTTTGTAGACGATCCTGGTCTAGCAGTAACCGAGAAAGAAATTTTGCTTGAGATGCAAATGGCACATTCGCTAGAAGTGCCATTGGCTTATCAAAATAAAACCATTGGTCTTGTTGAACTATACCGCAGTGACGACCAGCACATTTTCAACAATGAAGAAATTGATTTTGCCAGGGCAATGGCGGTACAAGTTGCTGGTGCTCTGCACAATGCCCAAATCACCACTGAAGCCAATCGTCGTGCCGCCGAATTGAGTATGTTGAATCGCCTTGGCACGGCTTTCTCTTCAGCACCGTCGCTTGCTGATGTTTTTCTTAGCGCCAACCGTGAAATCACTTCCCTCTTTGAAATCACCAAACTTGCCTTGTTCTTGCGGGGGGAAGAACAGGAAAAGCTGCAACTCCACTACTGTTTGGATAACGAGATGGAAGTGGATCCCGAACAGTTTTCGATGGAAGCTGCCAAGATGGCTTTGCTAAAGCAGGTAGTCGAGCAGCGCGATTTGCTGTTGGTAAAGGATGACGGAGCGTGGTTGGGCTTGCCCTTGATTGTAGCCAATCGTGTTATGGGCGTGTTGATACTTGAAAACGAGTATGACGAAAATGCCTTTAACCCGCAAGACCTTGATTTGCTCCACACAATTGTTGGCCCACTTGCCACAACCATTAGCCGGTTAATTCAGTTTGAGGCGTTGCAAGCGGCGTTGGTACGGCAATCGGAGCAGCGCCTGCAACTGCAAACGGCCGCTGCGGTAGCGGCTGCCACCACCGACATCCTGAAGCTAGAAGAACTGATTCAGCGGGCTGTAGACCTCATTAAAGAACGGTTTCAACTCTACTATGTGGGTCTGTTTTTGATTGATGGGGAAACCAATTTTGCGGTTTTGCGCGCTGGTACGGGTGAGCCGGGGCGTATGCAGGTGGCAAATCATCATCAACTGCATGTTGGCGGCCGTTCACTTATTGGTGGGGCAACATTTGATGGGCAATCGCGTATTAC
Organism: Anaerolineales bacterium; assembly: GCA_020432595.1. The sequence continues at coordinate 7,438 of JAGQGA010000044.1, forward strand.
GCAGGATGTGTTGCAAGATAGCGAATGGCGACCCAACCCTCATCTTCCAGAAACACGCTCAGAACTGGCACTGCCGTTGCGCGTTCGCGGACGTATTATTGGTGCTTTAACTGTGCAGAGCGTGCGGCCAAACCACTTCTCCGAAGAGCTAATTGAAACACTGCTCACGATGTCTGATCAGATGTCTGTTGCCATTGAAAACGCTCAATTGCTTGCCCAGGTTCAAGAGCGTGCCGAACGGCAGCGCAAACTCAACCAAATTAGCACGCAACTGCATGGCACAAGTGATGTGAATAGTATCATTGAAATTGGGCTTAAAGCATTATCCGAATACATCGGTCATGCGGATGTTGAACTGACTTTGGGTAGCCGTCAGTAAGACATGCATACCTTCAATACCCATGTCCCAAAACAGGCCAATACAATCTGCCGCTGCGGCAACATTTAGTCCGTCATCGTTTCTGGATGCCTCTCAGCCAAACCTGTCGCGGGTTTTTAATTACCTGACAGGTGGTTCTGCTTATTTTGAGGCTGATCGTGTCGTGGCGGAAAAAATGTTGGTGGAGTTTCCGCCTTTGAAAAAGCTGGTGCAATTGAGTAAGGCATTTACAGTTGAAGCGGTGCAGCATCTTCATGTGGTTGAAGGGTTTCGTCAGTTTTTAGATTTGGGGTCTGGGATTCCAAGTGGTGACATGGTGCATCAGCTTGTGCCGGATGCGATGTTTGTGTATAGCGATATTAACCCGGTGGCTGTGAGCTACGGGGTTCATTTGCTTGCTGGGCAGGAGCGGGTGGCGTATGTGCATGGGGATGCTCGTGAGATTGGGGCGTTGTTGGCGCACAAGGATGTTAAGCAGCGATTGCGCTTTGATGAGCGTTTGGCGGTGGGTTTAAACAACATTCCGATGTTTTTGGCGGAGACTGAGCTGCGGCTGCTGGCGAAGATCTTGTATGATCGGCTAGCGGTTGGTTCGCAGATTTCGTTTTTCTTGCAGATGCGGGCAGCGGAGGCACAATCGAGCAAGGCAGATGAGGCTCAGATGAAGCTGCAGCGGATGGGGGTTCCGGTGCGGTATGTGGATGTGGGGAAGGTGTGTGAGCTTTTTTGGCCGTGGAAACCAAAGCTGGTGGAGACGGCGATAAGATTTATGGGGTTGCCGGCCGATTTTTTGGATGATGTAGCGGTTCAAGAGGCTGGTTTGGCTCATTATGCGCTTTTTTTGGTCAAGGAGTAGGGCTGCGCTTTTTTCTGCCTGGCCTGTGTAAGGAGCTAGCTAAAGTCGAGTTATGATGGCGAAAACGGGAAATGCAAATTTGACGAAGCAACTGAATATTGAGCATTATTTGCAGGAGGCATTTATTCAACATGCCATCAATAATCGGGGATTTTTGAAATCGGCCCGACGTTCGGCTTTGGTAGTAGACAGATTAGCAAAGCTGTTTTGGGATTATATGGCGGGGGCGGTGGGGGAAACGGCCGTTACTGTGGCCGCTTCGGAAATGGCAGAGCAAGGGCTGGTGGTGGAAAGCGGGGCACGGCTAATGCAGGCACTTAATCGGGTGCCGTGGGAAACGACGGAAGAGGAAACGGCCGTTTTTGTTAAGATCGGCGATTTCCAAATTCTCTTTCTGGAAAAATTGGCTCAGGCTCACGTTGCTCTGGAGCATACCTTTCGTGAGCAGTCACAGATTGCCCTACAGAGAGCCTTGCACAGCCAGCTAGACCAGCAGCGGCTGCTTCAGCAAGCCCAGGAGCGCCGTAACAAAACGTTGCAAGATCTGATTGGGCTAAACAGCCATTTGGCGACCTTAAACGAAGAAAACAAGCTGCTGCACCAGGCTATAACGGGTGTTGTCCAGATTTTGCAGCTTGATTTGGCAGCAATTTGTGTATTTGATGCCGTTGAAAACCGCTGGATTGTGAAGGATAGTACTGACTCAAGTCATGCCCCAGGGCGATTGATTGAATCCCGGTTGGCAATGATTTTGGACAACGCGCAGGGTAATCGGGAGGGTGAATACCGAGAATATTATCAGACTAGCGATGGTAACAGTACGCTGTTAATGGCACTGACGCTGCCGGATATTAACAACCAGACGGGTGGCGTGGTGACGCAGAGCAGTTCGTTGCGAGCCGATTTGGCTGAAACGCCGATTTTGTTGCGGGCATTTGCCCAGGAATTATCGTCGCTGTGGCGAACGGCCGTTTTCTTCCAACAAATTCAATATCGCTCACGAGAGCTGGAAGTGATGCAGGGACGGTATCTTGACTCGCTTTGGAACAGCGAATTTGCTGGTGTTCATGCAACTTATCACGACCACAGCCTGATGCTGAACCGCGTCACGAATCCTATTAGCGATGACCTGGATGGGGCAAAATTTAATTTGAAAGTGGGCGAGCAACCCTTTGGGCACGTCGTGCTGCCACCGGGCCTGATGTTGCCAGATGAAGACATAGCTTTTGTGGAAGAGCTGGTCAAAGAGATGGGGAGTGCGCTCAACAATGCCAAGCTGCTGCAATCTGCCAGCGCTAGCTCGAACCAGCTTGGTGTGGCGGCGGAAGTGTCGCGGCGTGTGACGACCATTCTAGACCGCAATGTGCTGATTGAGCAGGTGGTGGAACTGGTGCGCGAGCGGTTTGGTCTGTACTACGTGGGGCTGTTTTTGGTAGACAGCAGTGGAGAAACGGCCGTTTTGCAGGCTGGTACCGGTGAAGCAGGGCGCATTCAAATTGAGCGCGGGTTCAAGCATATTGTTGGTGGCCCTTCCATGATTGGAACGGCCGTTTCCCGGGGCGAGGCAATTGTGGAACAGGACGTTTCACAGGCAAAAGCATTCCAGCCAAACCCGCTCTTACCCCATACCCGGTCAGAATTGGCACTGCCGCTGCGGGCAGGTGAACGCACCATTGGGGCATTGACGGTGCAGCATGTGGCTTTGGGTGCCTTCCCGGAAGAGACCGTTGCCATTCTGCAAAGTTTGGCCGACCAACTTGCCATTGCTATTGAAAATGCCGGGCTGTTTACGCAGTTGGAATCCACCTTGACGGAGTTGACAACAACCCTTAGTGAAACCAGCAATTTGTATGAAACCAGCCGCCATTTGAGTGAGGCCACGACCGCAACCGATGTATTTCGGGCACTCATTGATTTTGCCGCTAAGTCACAGCAGTTTGATATGGCTGCCGTGGTAACGTATGATCCAGCTAACTTGGACTTTTTGCTTTGCCCGGTGCTGTGGGGGATGACACAACAGCCGTTTGATCCTAATACGCGCTATCCCTTTGACCAATTCAACCTGGGGGAATATCAATTTCGGTTGCTGTTGATTGATGATTTGAAGGACACAACGGCCGTTCAGTACACCATCCAGCAATTCTTCCTCGCCAACGGTTTTCGCTCCCTGGCTTTGCTGCCGATTGTTTATGAGACAGAGTGGCTAGGCACCCTGGCACTTTGCCGCACCCAGCCAAGCCAGCTTGATTTGCAAGAGCTACAGCCTTTTGTCACCCTGGCTGACCAGGCGGCCGTTGTGCTTTCCAACCAAAAGCTGCTTGAGGAAACCAACACGCTTTACACCATCAACAACCTGTTGACCAAGGCCATTACCCGCGATCTGGCACTGTCTGAAGCGGTTGGCTATGTGGCTCGGTATATTGGGGTGCCTCAATGCCGCTTTGTTTTGTTTGAACAGCAGAAAGACGTGGCAACTGTTGTGGCAACCACCGCGCAGGATTTTGTACAAAAACAGCCAACCCAGTTTGAAATAGTGGGTGATTATGTATTTGCTGCCCTGCAAGAGTCGGGTGAGCCTTTGTTGCTGTTGCAGGACGATGAAATGCTGCCGCAGCCCTGTAAGGCTCGGCATCTTGAGGCGTTTGATGCCCATGCGTCGTATATCATTCCGGCAGCTAGTCAGCAGGAATTGATTGGCTATATGGCACTGGATTCAACGGGTAGTTTACGGCCGTTTACCGAAAAAAATATTAAATTTGCCCAAGCTGTGGTCGAACAGGCCACCATCCAGATTGAAAACCTAAAGTTGTACGAAGATGCGCTTAGCCGTGCCCAAGAACTTGTCCGCCTGAACCACATCGGCTCCGCCATTTCTAGTACGCTAAACATCAATACCCTGTCTAAAACAGTTTATGAGCAAGTTGGCACGCTACTGGACAATACCATCTTTGTTCTGGCTCAATATCAACCAGAAAATGCTACCTACACGCCAGCCTTTACCACAGCCAACGGACATCGGCTCATGCTGGGGTCTAAACAAGTGAAACCCAGCGAGCCACTTTATCAGATTATCCATAGCGATCAGCCCGTTCTGACCGGTGAGGATACCGGCACATTCTTGCCCCAACTTTCGCGTGAGCTTTCTGTGCTGCCTCGTTCTGGTATTTGGGTCGCTTTACGCCAAGAGGGCAAACCGGCCGGCTTCATCAGCCTGCAATCCTACGATCCCTATGCCTACACTGAAAATGGCGCACAGTTACTGCGTACTGTTGCCACACAAGCCAGCCTGTCCATTGCCAATGCCCAGCTATTTCAGCGCATTCAGAAAAGCCTGGAAGAAATTCAAGCTGCCAACGCCAAATTACGCGAACTCGATGAATTAAAAACACAATTCCTGGCAAATATGTCGCATGAGTTGCGCACACCCTTAAATTCCATCATTGGCTTCTCTCGCGTCATTCTCAAAGGAATTGACGGTCCCATTACTGAAGCCCAAGAGGAAGACCTCAACACCATCTACAGAAATGGACAGCACTTGCTGGCTCTCATCAACGAAATTCTCGACATGGCAAAAATCGAAGCTGGTAAAATGACGCTTAGCTTCGAGCAGGTTGATTTGTCTGAAATAGCGCGGACGGTTCATGCCATAACCGTTGGTCTTGTCAAAGAATCCGATATTGCATTGGTTTGGAACATTGCCCCACAATTACCCCAAATTGAAGCTGACCCCATTCGTATTCGCCAAATCTTGATCAACTTGTTGTCTAATGCAGCCAAATTCACCAGCAAAGGGCAGATTGAATTAGCGATCAACCAATCATCAAATAACGAAGTTCATATTGCTGTACGTGATTCAGGTATTGGTATTGCAAAAGAGAATTATGAAAAACTCTTTGCTGCCTTTGAACAAGTAGACAGCTCAACAACCCGTGTCGTCGGGGGCACTGGCTTGGGGCTTCCCATCACCAAATGGTTAATCAACATGCATGGAGGTTCTATTGAAGTTGAAAGTGAGTTAAACAAAGGCACTACGTTCCACGTGAAGCTGCCAGTCAAGCAGTTAGGCGCACCTAATAACAGTATACATTTTATTGGAAACAATCATTAGCTTAAGTAAAGTATCGCATGAGAAATTTTCATTTGGTTTGTAGAAATTGCCAGACACAATTTCTATATACAAAACCGGTTGAAGGGTGTCCTGTTTGTAGCAGCACGCAGTTAGACGCTTGCTATGATCTGTCTAGTCTACAAAAACAAAATGGAAATGGTCATCACTCCAAGTGGGTTGATCAATTAGCTGAGCGGGGAGCCACCATGTGGCGTTACCGCGAACTGCTTCCAATCTGTAACGACGAAAACATTATTACATTAGGGGAAGGGTGGACACCGCTTCTGCGTGCCAAGAACTTGGGCCTCATGCTTGGCCACCCTAATATTTATCTTAAAGACGAGCGCCAGGGGCCAACAAACTCATTTAAGGATCGTCAGGCAGCCGTAGCCGTGAGCGCGATGCAGGAGGCGGGAGTCAAAGAGGCGGTTGTTGCCTCAACAGGCAATGTTGCCATTGCCTACTCGGCTTACTGCACGCGGGCTGGCATAAAGCTGTGGGCGTTTGTAACCAATTCGATACCGGCCGAAAAGGTACGCGAAATTGCCATTTATGGCTCTGAAGTCATTATTGTGGCTAGTACCTATGATGATGCCAAAAAAGTGGCGGCCGATTTTGCCCATGACAAAGGTTTCTTTTTGGATCGCGGCATTAAAAGTATTGCTGCCAAAGAGGCTATGAAAACGGTAGCCTTTGAGATTGCTGAGCAGCTTGGCACCCTACGCGCCGGTGGTGATCCTTCTATGCCAAATGGAAACCGCCACCCGTGGCAAACACCGGACTGGTTTATTCAGGCCGTTAGTGGTGGTATGGGGCCTGTGGGGGTGATGAAGGGGTTCCAAGAGTTGAAGGATCTGGGGCTGGTTGAAAAATTGCCTAAGCTGGCTTGTATTCAGGTCGCAGGCTGTGCTCCGATGGCTAATTCATTTAAAAAAGGGTTGGCGGTTGCGGAAAACGTTGAGGAACCGGAGACAGATATTACAACACTGGCAACTGGGTTTCCTGGCGAGGCGTATCAGGTGCTGCGGCAGTTGATTTTGGAGCATGGTGGTACCATGGAAACGGTGACTGACCAAGAGGCGTTTAATGCCTTGCGAATGATGGCTAAGATGGATGGCATTTCGGTTGAGCCAGCAACGGCCGTTGCGTTTGCTGGTCTATTTAAACTCATCCGTGCCGGTGTGATCCGCCCCCATGAAACCGTGGTGGTCAACTGCTCTGGCCATACTTTCCCCGTTGAGAAGCATATTGTTGGTGAAAACCAAATGCGGAATATGGTTCTCAACGAAGCCGAAGCCCATAAATTTGACCTGACAGACAGCGGCGATATTGTCACATCCCATGAAGATATTGACCAGCGTCAGAAGCATGTCGTCATTGTGGAGGACAATGAGGATTCGCTCAAACTGATTCGCCGCATCTTGCAATCTCACAGCGATTTGCATATAGATGAAGCGGCCGATGGAGTAATTGGCCTTGAAAAAATCAGGACAATTCAGCCAGATTTGGTATTATTGGATTTGACCATGCCTGGCCTGGATGGTTTTTCTATTGTTGAGGCGATGAAAGGGGATAAGCATTTAAAAGATATTCCTGTTATTGTCATTACGGCTCGCGATCTTTCTGTTCTTGAGCGCAAGCGGTTAGATGGAAAAATTAAGGCGTTGCTTCAGAAGGGGTCGTTTATGATAACGGAGTTGGTTGAGGGTATCCAGCAGGCACTTCTTTAAGACGTTTTGCAAGAAATAATGATTAAGCTTGCTAAATTGGCATACCGAACATTGGTGTGGATGTCATGTTGCGAGTAGTGGGTGAAATAATTTTATACAAGGGATCATCTTGCTGTGTCGTTCCCCAAACGGTTTGAGAGCCAAGAGATGATTTCCATAAAAGGCGCTTGATTATCAATACTGTAGTTGAGTATACACGGCCTGTCAAAATACTTTATATTGAAGACAACAACGCTAGTCGGTTGCTTGTTCAGCGTGTGTTGGGTAGCAAGGGATATGAGGTATATGTTGCCAATGATGGGCTAGAAGGCATTACGATTGCTCGTGAGCAACAGCCACGGCTTATCCTGATGGATATTAATTTACCCAACATGGATGGCCGAGAGATTACGACGCGCCTACGCAGTATTCCTCATTTTGCGAATGTCCCCATTGTTGCTTTAACAGCAAATAACAGCCCTGGCAGCCGTGAACTTGCTTTGGCGGCCGGCTGCACGGGCTTCCTGACTAAGCCAATCAACGTTTCGCAATTTCCCAAGCAAGTTGAAGATTTTTTGCAGGGGCGAATTGAGCCACTGAGTGAAACAGAGCGGGCACAACATTTGCAACTTCATGCACAAAAACTGGTTGAGCGTTTAGAAAGCAAGGTGCGTGAGTTGGAAAATGTGAACAAGCGGTTGCGCGAACTGGATCAGATGAAAAGTGATTTCATTGTCTTGGTTTCGCATGAACTACGAACGCCTTTAACTTTGATCAGTGGCTATTCTTACTTGCTTGAAGAAAATTTGAAGCGAGCAGAGAAGATAGTTGCGGTAGAGTCTTTAAGTAATGTTGCTGTTGGCCTAAATTTAGGTGTTGCCCGTATGCAAGAGGTCATTGATGAGATCATCAATTTTTCACGGGTGGCGGCCGGCATGTTGGATTTATCGTTTGGGCCAGTTTCCTTACAGGCATTGTTTAACGATATTGAGCAGGAATTTAGCAAAATATGTGAGAAACGGCATCTGTCTTTGCATATGGGTGATTTTTATCATTTGCCATTGATTGAGGGTGATGGGAATCAATTGCGGCTGGCGTTTTCTAATTTGTTAAGCAACGCCATAAAATTTACGCCTGATGGTGGTCACATTTATGTAGTTGGGCGTACTGTAGGCAATATTGTGGAAGTTTTGGTGCGGGATACGGGTATTGGGATTCCTGCTGAAGAGCAAAGCCGAATTTTTGAACAGTTTTATGTGTTAGGCTCTATTGAGCACCATTCAACAAGCAAACATGCTTTTCAAGGTGGCGGGTTAGGGCTTGGGTTGGCAGTGGCAAAGGGTATTTTTGAAGCGCATAACGGCCGTATTTCTGTGGAAAGCGAACGTCGTGATCTGGACAATTTACCTGGCAGCACCTTCCATATTTTCTTACCTATAAAAAGACAGCTTTAGTTTTGCTTACTTTTGCTCCTTTCAAACCTTGTATGTAAAGTATATACAAATTTAGTCTCAAATCTTTGTAAACAGTTGACAAAACTACGTATCTCAGGTAGTTTATCAGCCATAATGTTAATAGTACTTTGGTACTAGAATGTTTATTTTATTTGTAACATTTCTATGCTAATGTGTATCTCATTGTAATTGAGAGCTATTAATTTGAGCAAGAGCAAGGACGAGACTATCTCAGGTAGTTGATTCAATTTATTATCTAACACCTTGGGCTTAGGCAAACTGTGTCTAGGTTGTTTTATGCTTTTATGCAAGAAAAATATAGGAGTAAGAATATGCCAGCGCAAACTAGCGAAACTACGCCTCTTTCATTGCCGCAAGCTGCAAGTACACAAGTAGGGACAAATAGTGTGAAAAGTCAATCAACAAATTGGTACAAAGGATTACAATGGGCACTTTTATCACCCTTGTTTCTTGGCACCATTCCAATTCTGGCAAAAATAGCTTATGCGGCTGGTGTCAATGTTTTCACAGTGGTTGCATTTCGGACTATTTTTGCAGCATCGCTGCTGTGGGTTGCCGTTTTTATTTTTCAACGAAAATATATTCATACATCTTC
>JAGQGA010000450.1 GCA_020432595.1 Anaerolineales bacterium
TAGTTGACCGTTTAGGTTCGCTTTTTGAATCCATTTTGTCAAATTTTCTTATTTTCACGCTTCCTTGTACTTCTACCATTGAAGCCTTGCTCAATTACTTCTATGAATTAGATTTATTAATTACAGGACTAAGTGAAGAAGTTGGCTCTCCAAATGTCATAGATAATCAAACTGGGGATAACATACAGACTATTCAGCGTATTCTTGAGCGTAGCCCCAGCATCCCCCGTGGGCAAATAGATCTTTACCGCGTTCTTTATCTAGCCGGGGAAGCCGGCTTGAAGATGGAAGATATTGCTGTCCAAATGGGTAGAACCAGACGAGAGTTTTCAGGTGTTCTTGGTGCTTTAGGCCGACGAATCAATCATACAGCAGGTGTAGAAGGAGACCCAGGTGTAAATTATCTTTTGCGATGGGTAACAGATGTTAATGGTGAGATCGGAACTTATGGTTGGAGCCTGAGTGATAAATTAAGACAAGTAATAAAAAATAACACTTATTGGTGGAACAAGGATTGGAAATAGCGGGAAAACAGATCGAGGGATACAACCTGTGAAACACTAAGCGAGAAGCAGCACTCTAGTTTTACATGGCTCCTGTACCTTCTAAAGAACGTCACTTAATGATTCCAATCTTTGAAGCATACCCACAGATGGCAGAAAAATGCCCGTACTTGCCGCTGGCGGAGTTGCCAACGCCGGTACAGTCGCTGTCGCTGTTAGGGGAGGCATTAGGAATTAACCTGTTTATCAAGCGGGATGATTTGGCGAGTTCGCGCTATGGGGGGAACAAGGTGCGGAAGCTGGAATTTATTTTGGCAGAAGCGCAGCGGCGCGGGGTGCAAACAATTATCACGTTTGGGCGGGCGGGAACGAATCATGGGGTAGCAACGGCCGTTTTTGCCACCCCCCTCAACATCCACACCATTTGCCTGGTGCTGCCCCAACCCAACACGGCCACCGTGCGGCAAAACCTGCTGCTGATGCTGGCGCACGGAGCCGAACTGCACCAGTTTCGCAGCAAAAATCGGCTGGCAGTGGGGGCGGTGTGGCACGCGGGGAAAAGAACGGCCGTTGATCACCGCCCTCCCCTCATTCTTGAAGCCGGTGGCTCCACGCCGCTGGGAACATTGGGCTACGTTAATGCTGCCTTTGAACTGCGGCAGCAAATTGCGGCGGGGGAATGCCCGGAACCGGATTTAATTTACGTGGCAGCAGGAACGCTGGGAACGGCCGTTGGTCTCATGTTGGGTTGCCACCTTGCCGGGCTGAAAAGCCGCATTGTGCCCGTGCGCGTCGTCGAAACAGAATACGCCAGCCCCCACCTGATGGCACGTTTGTTCCACAAAACGCATAGGGTTATCCACAGTTTTGCCCCAGTTATCCACAATTTCCACAGATTTGAGGAAAAATTTGACTTACGCGAAGGGTTCTTTGGTGGGGGATATGGGGTCTATACGCAAGGGGGAGAAACGGCCGTTCAGCAAATGCAGCAGCTAGAAGGCATCCCCCTCGAAGGCACCTACACCGGCAAAACGCTGGCCGCTCTGATTGCCGATGCCCACAGCGGCCAACTGGCTGGCAAAACGGTGCTGTTCTGGAATACTTATAATAGCCGCCCCCTTGCCGACCAAATCGCCCACGCCGACTATCATCATCTTCCCCCTGCGTTTCACCCCTATTTTGCCACCAGTTAACGCAAAATGCCCATAAATGACAAACCACCGTGCTGTGGGTCATAGCACGGTGGTTTGTGACCGTTTTCTATCAGTTTCAACTACTAACTGACAAGAGATGGTTCGCCTTGCTGCTGAATTGCTTCCTTACACAAAGCAACCACCCGGGCAGTTGCATCTGCCAGCGGTTCTTCCAGCGTGCAGCCGGCCGCCAGAAAGTGACCACCACCACCCAGCTTTTCGGCTACGGCAGCAACATTATAGGGCGGCCGGCAACGGAAGCCCACACGAATCCGCCCACCCTCAATCTCCATCAACACCGCTCCCATTGCCACTTCATCCACATCGGCCAGCAAATTAACCAACCCCATGCTGCTCTGCCCCTTAAACCCAATCGCCAGTTGATCCACCAGCGGAATAGCAACCCAGGCCAACTTATTCTCCAACTGAAGTCCGTTTAGCCCAACTTGCCACAGCCGCAGCGTCGTAATGGGTTTGACGATCAGCGCATTTGTCGTCACAAACGACAAATCTGCCCCGGCATCCATTAACGCACTGGCAACCTTCATCGTGTTTGCTGACACGCCGACGGTACGAAACCCCAAGGTGTCTGTCACCAAACCCGTTAGTAGGCTCATGGCAACCCCTTCCGTTATTTCATATCCTAGCTCAGTAAAAAGCCCATATAAAATTTCGGTTGTGGAAGTTGCTTTGTCATCAATGACCTGAATGTCACCAAATCGGGTGTTGGTAACGTGATGGTCAATGTTCACTACGGTTGGCAGTGGTTGGGAAAAATTGGCATAAGCGTTGCCCATCCGCCCTTCGTCACCACAATCAACCACCACCAACAAATCATAATACAGTTTGGGATCGGGTGTTTGCCGCACCTGATCGGCCATGGGCAAATAGGCAAATCGTTCTGGCACGCGGTCGTCACATACCAACGTGACGTGCTTGCCATCTTGTTTGAGCAGTTGCCCAACGGCCGTTAATGAACCAATCGCATCCCCATCTGGATCCACATGGGTGATAACCAAAACATTCGTTGCCTTATTAAACAGATGTTGAATCATTATTCTCTTCTGGCTCTTCCTCATTTGGAATTTCCAGACTATCCAGTAGTGCATCAACCTCTGCTGCATACAGCGACGTTGGATCCCAATGAAAACGCAGTTGTGGTAGCGTGCGCGTATGCAGCCGCTGCGACAACTCCCGCCGCAAAAAACTGCTCGCGCCACGCAGTGCCGCCATCACCTCACCTTGATTCGCCTCAGGGTCAAACGAGGCCACATAAAGATTGGCATATTGCAGCTCTCGATCCACAACAACCTTCGTCACCGTCAAATCCTGCAAACGCGGATCGCTGACTTCCTGCACAAGCAGACTGCCAACAATCCGCATAATCCGATCCGAAATACGCTCCTGGAAAATCTTACTCATCCTTGTTCAACTCGCTGCATCACATAAAATTCCAGCACATCGCCAGGGCGGAAATCATTCCAACCATCCACCCCAACGCCAAATTCAAACCCTTGGCGGACTTCGCGCACATTCTCCTGTAAATGCTTCAAACTGCCGACCGACCCATCAAACAGCAGTTTATTGCTCCGAATTACACGCACCTTGGCATTACGGCGAGCAACCCCTGTCCGCATATAGCTACCAGCAATATTACCAATACTTCGGATGCGAAATACCTCACGTACCTCAGCTCGGCCAATCACAGATGGCTCGTAAACGGGAGCCAGCATCCCCCGCATCGCTTTATCAACATCTTCAATTAGTTGATAGATGATGTCATAGGTTTTGATCTCCACGCCTTCACTACTAGCCGCCGTTTTGGCTACCGGGTCAGCATCCACATTGAACCCTAAGATCACAGCATCGGAGGCTGAGGCCAGCATCACATCGCTTTCCGTAATGTTGCCCGTGGATGACCGCAAAATCTCTAATGAGACTTCATCATAGCTCAGCTTTTGCAGCGACTTAATAATGGGTTCCAGCGACCCCTGCACATCCGCTTTAACAATCAAAAACAGCGTCTTTGTTTCGCCTTCTTGCAAGCGCGAGAAAAATTCGTCCAGCGTTGCCGTTGTCCGCCGCTGCTCCGTCACGTTCTGCCGCTTCTGTTCTTGCAGGTCGGCTACAATCTTGCGGGCTTCTTTTTCATTTTTCACAGTGACAAACTGATCGCCTGCGCTGGGCATACCATTGAGACCAGAAACCGAAACGGGAACCGAAGGGGCTGCCTTCTTAACGCTTTTGCCACGATGGTCAAACATAGCTTTGATCCGGCCGTAATGCTCGCCAATCAGCAAGGTGTCACCCATGTTGAGCGTGCCGTTTTGTACCAGAACCGTGGTCATAATGCCGCGACCCCGCTCAATGCTGGCTTCCAGCACCGTTCCTGTTGCATCGGCATTCGGGTTAGCCCGTGGGTTCAAATCTTCTGCCACCAGCAAAATAGCTTCCAGCAGATCATCAATTCCCAGTTTTTCCTTGGCAGAAACAGGAATGACGAGTGTATCACCATCCCAATCATCTGGAATCAGCCCCACTTCTGCCAGTTGTTGTTTAACGCGATCCGGCCGGCTGCCTGGCAAATCAATCTTGTTGAGCGCCACGATGATGGGTACGCCCGCCGCCCGCGCATGGTCAATGGCTTCCCGCGTCTGCGGCATAATGCCATCATCAGCCGCCACTACCAAAATGGCAATGTCGGTTGCTTGGGCACCGCGTGCCCGCATCGCCGTAAATGCCTCATGGCCGGGTGTGTCAAGGAAGGTAATCAGATGACCATCTTTTTCTGCCTGATATGCTCCAATGTGTTGCGTAATCCCACCGGCCTCACCCGAAACCACATTCGCTTCACGAATAACATCCAACAGCGATGTTTTGCCGTGGTCAACATGCCCCAACATCGTAATGACGGGAGGACGTGGCTTGAGCGACGAGACTTTTTCCTTAGCTAGAATTTGACGCCAAGCGAGATGCTCACCAGCCTTTTCCTGTTCTTCCTCTTCCTGTAATGAGGCCAGCGAAACGGCTTCAAATCCCATTTCTTCGGCCACGATGGCAGCAGTATC
>JAGQGA010000451.1 GCA_020432595.1 Anaerolineales bacterium
AATAGAAACGGCCTCCATTTGCATGGATTATGTTAAATTGAATAGAAATGCGCTCTGTTTGCGCAAAAATAAGGTGTAAGCTCAACGCTTACTTAATGCTTGAGAACCCCTAGTTATTAACCATTCCCAAGTACACTTGGAATCTCAACTGCATCAAGATCAAATTGTGTAAGGTAATGTTGTAGTCGACGGTCAAGGTAACTCTGATATATCCCAGCAGGAGTCCATTCCCTTTGCGTAATGCCGAAATAGAAATAGCTTCCAATTAGTGCAGCACCTCCAATAAAATAAGTAAATGGCTCCATGACATTCCAGCCAAAGGACAGGACAAGCCAAATTAAAACCAAGTAAAGAATAAAGATAGCGGAGGAGTAACCCCAAAAGAACTGCCTGGTATCTTTTTCAGCAAAATAGTGGAGCATTGCATGGCTTCGATCATTTGTTATTGCTTCCCTCTTATTCCTTCCAGGCAAAGTAGGCTTATCGATTTCATCAATCACATCCCTTTGCAATAACTCCGCAGCCCTTTTAAGGAGCAAATCAATCGCTTGCAATTGATTTGATGATACACCACCTGAGCTAGAAAGCATTACTTGACGACATTCATCACAAATTGAGTTTGCTTTCATACTCTTCAAAATATCTTTCTTGTAGATCATTTGATCATACAGGCATTCACGAGTGTCTTGATGATTCTTATGGTTCGGTACAACAAATTTGAGAGAACATCTTGCAAGATAATAAAGGAAATAGGCAGTCATTCGCCCTTCTGGCACAATGGGACCCTCAACATTATGAATGGTAACTACTGCAACACCTTGCTTAGCACGATAACTGCCAAACAAATTTGAAAGTTTCTCCCCCCTTAACTCTGAATTTACAAAAGCGACAGTAAAAGGATGATAACCTTTCAATTCCTTACGCATCGCTTCAAGAGAATCCATCAATTCGCTGACTTTTGCACTTCTATAAGCCAATGCTGAAAATGCGTTTTTGCCCGTGTTTGCCAAATTGATATAAATGAACTCCTCTTGTAGATGATTCGCAATCCCAATAGCTTGCTGTAGCTCAACAAGTCCCTGCAAGCCTATCTCGGCAATCTCAATTGGCATTTGAGCCATATACATTATCTCCTTGTGGGTGGTAAACGGCCGTTTACCAACAAACTGCCCACCCCCACCAAACGGCCGTTTTCCCCCCACACCCTACTCCCCACGCCCCTCAGCATCCGTCTGCGCCTTCTCACCCTCCTCCGACACCAGCAGCCGCCGCACCACCTTACCAATAAACGATTTCGGCAGCGATTCGCGGAATTCGATGGCCCAAGGAACGGCGTAGGGTTCTAGCCGCCGCTTGCACAGTTCCACCAACTCGTCAACGGTCAAGTTGCTGCCGGGGCGAGGAACGACGTAAGCTTTTACTTTTTGCCCGCCCTGCCCGCCAACGCCAACAACGGCCGTTTCCAGCACCTTGTTGTTCTCATACAGCACCTCCTCCACATCACGCGGGTAAATCGTATACGTGCCAAACATAATCGTATCCCGCTTGCGGCTGATAATCTGGAAATACCCATCCCCATCCATCACCGCCACATCCCCCGTAAACAGCCAGCCATCGCGCACCGCCCGGTCTTCTCCCATCGCCTCCTCTCGCCAATACCCCCGCATCACCTGCGGCCCCCGAATCACCAACTCGCCAATCGTTCCGGCCGGCACCGGCTCACCCGTCCGCAAATCCACAATTCGCGCCTCCGTATTGGGAATCGGCACCCCAATCGAACCCGGCTTGCGCCCCCCCGCCAGCGGGTTGGCGTGCGTCACCGGCGCGGCCTCCGTCAGCCCATACCCCTCCACCAACTGCCCCCGCGTCAGCTTCTCAAACGCCTCCTGCACCTCAATCGGCAGCGGCGCGGCCCCGCTCACACACGCTTTAATCGAAGACAAGCCATATTCCCGCACGTTTGGCACCTGGTTAATCGCCGTATACATCGTTGGCACGCCGGGGAACAAGGTTGCCTCATATTTTTTAATATGTTCCAGCACCTCCACCGTGTCAAACACCGGCAGCAGCACCATCGTCGCCCCAATCGCAATCGGCACATTCATGGCGTTGGTCAGCCCATAGCTGTGCAGCAGCGGCAGCACCGTCAGGCACACCTCCTGCCCATAAAGCAGTTGCGGAATCCAGTGGCGCGTTTGCATTGTGTTGGCAACCAGATTGGTATGGGTCAAGCACACCCCCTTGGGCTTGGCCGTCGTGCCGCTGGTAAAAATAATCACCGCCAAATCGCTGCTCGCCACCTTGATGCTTGGCGGCTCCAGCGGCGCATCCTGCATCAGCACCGACATCCGCTTGCCTATCGTCTGCGCCAATTCATAATCCTGCGCCTCGCTTTCGGCAATCCCCCACCGCTCCAGCAATCGCTGGTAGGTCAGGCGGCTCACGGCGTTACGGATGTCGGCAAAAACGACCTTGGTCACTTTGCTGCGCTCCTGCACCGCCTTGGCCATGCGGCTAAAGCTGGTCAGCGTCACCAGCACCTTGGCCTCGGTGTCAATCGCCTGCTCCACAATCTGCGCCGCGTCGGCATCGGGGTTGGGCAGCACCACCACACCGCCCACTTTGAGGGTGGCGTAAAAGGCGATGACCATTTGCGGCATGTTGGGCAGCACGACCATGACGCGGTTGCCGGGGCTAACGCCCAGCCCGTGCAAAACGTGGGCAAACTGGTTGACCATTTCGTTAAGCTGCTGGTAGCTGAGTTCGGAGCCGTAGAAGATGGTGGCAGCCCGTTTGGGCAGCCATTCGGCGGTGGATTCGAGGAATTTGGTTAACGGCCGTTTGGGAATCGGAATCGTCGCGGGTACATGCGGCGGGTAGCTGCGTAACCACGGCCGTTCGCGGCTCAACCCCGGCTGCTGCGCCTGCGACCGCCACGACTTCTGCTGATCCCCCTCCACAAACCGCTCAATCGCCCGGTTCACCGCGTCATGCCGCTCCAACTGCACCTTGTGCTTCGCCGACCCCACATCCACAATCTCCGCCCCCGGAATCGTCGTCCCCACATTCTCATACACATAACGCGGAAAATAATTGTCCCGCTCCCCCGTAATCACCAGCGTCGGCGTGCTGATATTTCGCAGCAAATCCCACCCTTTCCAGTGGCGCATGTTGTTTGCCATCAGCCGCTTCACCACGTGCAGTTCCGCATCCCAGCGCGGCCGGAAGCGCCACAGCGGACGAAACAGCCGCAGCGGCAGCCGCAAAACCCAGTTGGCGATCTTTGGCAGCGGGAACTCCCCCGCCGTAGCAATCAGCACCAGCTTCTCCAGCCGCTCCGGGTAAGCATTGGCATATTCAACGGCAATCGAACCGCCAAACGAATGCGCCACCAACACGAATTTCTCCGGTAGCCCCAACTCCTCCACAATCGTTTGCAGGTCGCTTACCAGTTCATTCATCGTGTACTGGGTGTAAGGGGCATCGCTCTGGCCGTGGCCGCGCAGGTCAGGGGCAATGACACGGAAATTTTGGCTCACAAAATGATTAATCTGGAACTCCCACGACTCCAAAATCCCGGCGTAGCCGTGGACAAACATGATCGTTTTGGTCGCCCCATCGGGGTGCAAATCCAGCACGCTCAATTCCGCCCCCGCCACCCCGCGAATCGGCACCTCCTCCCGATACAAATCAAAATCAAATTGAATATCCTGCCGTTTCAGCCCACGCAGCTTTTTCTTGCTCATCGCCACCTTCCTGTTGTTAACACTTCGCAGGATTGTAGCATATTGTGGGGCAAGCCTTTAAGAAAAAGAGTTAGGCCAGATTGGTTCAATCTTGCAGATTGAACCAATCTAATGTCTAACTCCTTTTCTGATAAATAAGCTGCGGGACCGCCTACTCCTCAATACGGAAGGTATTTACGGGCTGGCCGTCAGACAAAATTTCCTCTAAATTCGGCCGTTCCAAATTTAGCAACCTGTTAGCACCTAAAGGCCGATTTGCCCCAGGCGAGGGCAAGGGGCAGGTTTCGCCCACAAAAATATAGTCCTCATACCGAATATCCACATTCTTTTGGAATGATCCCCCCGTCAAACCTACCCGCCCAACTAGCCCTTGGAGACCACGCATATCTTTGACCTGTTGATCATTAATAAAGAACTCAATGCCACCACCCCACGTCTTCATAGCTAAGGTGTTGAAACTGGTGCTAGAGTTAATAATGCTTCTACTTTCACGGGCCAGTAGTTGCCAGCCTACATCATCTCCATAATAAAAAATATACCACTCCTTGTGATAGGGACTTATCTCAAAGGTATAGAAACTGGTTCCATCGTCATTCAGACCAAACAGCAATCCCCACATGCCATAGTTTTGGGCTACTCGACCGCTAAGCTGGTATAGTTTGTTCTTGTTCCAAACATCGTCGCTTAAAACGGCCGTCCACTGATCCGCATTGCGATGATAGATGCTGTATTCTCCATCTATATACCGATAAATCACGCGCCCAGTATCCTCAATAGGCCACCCAGAAGTCGGATCGTTAAAATCGTCTGTAGAGGGAACGGGGCAATACCGATTGTAAGTTATTGGCAAGGCAATATGGTGGTCGGCCGGCTTCAACAAGCGCACACCACCCCCAGAGAAACCATATTGTCCATAAACAACTCCAACCAGTTCGTCAGAAAATGTGGCAACACCTTGTGCTAAGCCCATGTTAACAATATCGAAATATTGGCGACGCAACTGGCCTGTA
>JAGQGA010000452.1 GCA_020432595.1 Anaerolineales bacterium
TCTCGTCGTCAACCTTTTCTATCTTCTGGCCTGTTTTGGTCTGATAGCAATCTTCAAATTTTCGCAGCAGGATCTAGGTTTACGGGTTAGACCAGGGCAACTCGGCTGGCATGTGGGCATCGCTCTGCTCATATTCATTTTGTACCTCCTCTTTTACCTGTTTGTCATTCGCATTTCAGCACTCAAGCCATTTTCGGCCGCGATGGGTTGGGGATTACTCACGAATGTGGTTGTGATTTTGGCTGAGGAACTCTATTTTCGGGGAATGGTTTACAGCTTTGTAGAGCAGCGTTTTTCGGCGCGAGTGGCGTTGGTGATAACGGCCGTTCTCTTTGGCCTCTTTCACGCTCAACAAGGTCTGCGCGGCATCATCAGCAAAACATTCACCGGCTGGCTGTGGGGCAGTGTGCGCTATTCATCGGGCATGATCTTCCTCCTTATCTTCCCCGTCCATTACGCCTTCAACAGTATCTGGCTTTTATTCGAGGGTAACTGGAACAACCCGCCGGGCTGGGCCATCTATCTGTTAGCGGCGGGGGAATTTCTACTAGGCTTGGCTATTGTGCTACGTCAAGATCAAAAGGTAACGATTCATGAACAACTCCCTGTTTCTTCGTCCTAAATTCCAAGTCACCGCCACCTGGCTGTGGTTCATTCTGCTGCCGCTGAGCCTGGTCGCCATTCTCGTTGGCCTTGTGCAGCTAGAGATCAGCACCATGCGTGGCTGGTGGAGCGATCATCTTTATTATCAAGGCTATTTTGAAGCGGCACTGGCTGGCTTGTTGCCTGTCATCTTCTTCTGGTTGAACAAAGAGCCTTGGGCGAAGTATGGTTTGCATCGTGACAAGCTGGGGCTAAGTGTGGGGCTGGGGTTGGGAATAACGGAGGCTTATACACCATGTACATTATCAGAAAAAGCATCACCTGGCTGTTGGTAACTGTCTTGGGGTTGGTCGCTCTTGCCCTACTTTACGCCTTTCTCTTTTATCCTGCCGAATACGTCCTGCGCGTTCTGCGTTGGGGTGATGCCGATGTGTATGATTACCAAAAGTTTCCGGCACGAACAATGTCCGCTAGCACGGAACCCTTTCACTTTGTGTTTAATTTGCAGGAAACGGCCGTTCTTAACCAATTCAACACCAGCCCCATCACCAACGGCGACTTCGAGCAATTCCTGACCGATACTGGCACCCAAGCCTTCCTCGTTATCCAAAACGACACCATCTTGTATGAAAACTATTTCAACGGCGCGTCCCACAACACTACCGTCACTTCCTTCTCAATGGCGAAATCCTTTGCCTCCACCCTCATCGGCATCGCCATCAGCGAAGGCCACATCCACAGCGTCAACGACCCCATCACCGACTACCTGCCTGAACTGGCGCAGCGCGACCCCTCCTTTGCCAACATCACCATCCGCGACCTGCTCATGATGTCCTCTGGCATCCATTACGCCGAGTTCCCCTTCGTCAACGGTGATGATGCCAAGACCTACTACTACCCTGATCTGCGCGATTTGGCACTCAACCAGACGAAAATTGATGGTGATCCCGGCCAAACCTTCCTCTACAACAACTATCACCCATTGCTGCTTGGCCTCATTTTAGAGCGGGCTACCAGTATGCCCGTCGCCGACTACTTGGCGCAAAAAATCTGGCAGCCGATTGGCATGGAGGCAGACGGCACTTGGAGTTTGGATGCGCGGGGGTTTGAGAAGATGGAAAGTGGTATCAACGGCCGTGCTATAGACTTTGCCAAATTCGGCCATCTCTTCCTCAACCAGGGCAACTGGGACGGCAACCAAATCGTCCCCGCCATCTGGGTGGACGAAGCCACCAATCCCGACCCCTCCCACTTAGGGAATTATTACTCCGATCAATTCCGAGCAACCATTCCCAACGGCTATTACAAATATATGTGGTGGGGTTTGGAGCGCGAGGGAGCCGCTAACGACTTTGCCGCCCTAGGTAATCATGGACAGTTCATCTACGTCTCGCCCCACAAAAACCTGATCATCGTGCGGCACGGCAAAAAATATGGTGCTGATTATGCAGAGTGGTTGCAGTTATTTTATGATTTTGTCACCGATTTTGAGGGGTGATGTCTGCAAACATGTGACAAGCTCTTTCGGAAGTGCCCGTCATCCATGGATACCGCTGATAAACGGCCGAAAATTGTGGCAGAGGTGGGGCAAACGGCCGTTTCCCCTGCAAATTCCCTGCCCTAATCCAAGCCAGACTCCCATTCAGAAGATTCCACGATTACCCACCTGGACTTTTTTAATGCTGCCTCAAACTGCTGCATCTCCGGCGTAAAGTCCCGTTTCTGACTGCGAGACTCGTCAGCAAACTTCTCTCGGCAGGTTCTGTCCCATACCAAGGCTTCCCCCATCGTTAACAGAAAGGCATAATCTACATAGATGGGATTGCCAGTGTCAAGCTCACGATCACGAAATTTGGCGAAGAATCCACGACGATCCCACCAGATGGGAAATCGCATCACCCGTGCTGGCTGACTGGTATCAGACGGGAAAAGGTAGATTCTTTCGGTACGTGCTGGCATAGATAGCCTCCTCCATTGTCTAAAAGCACATCAACAAAAGTTCCCAAAGATTGAAGCTGGTGGCTTCTCAACCATCTATTAACGGATCGTTGTGGAGCAATTTGCCCAATCGCGCTACGAAGTTATGTGGCTGGCTCGTTCAGAGACGGTCAGCAAATTCGGCCATCTCCTGCTTCGAGCTTAAAATGTGAACTTGCATAAGATCACGGCAGTGCGAAGCCAGAGCATTGTTACTTTCGCGCACGAAGTCTCGGTTCCGCCAATTCCGCCAAACTATCCCCCATTCATCTCGCAGCCGCTGCGAGAGAGATTCCTCGCAGCCGGCCGGCAGCTGAGTATCTGGAGGTCGTCGAAGTCCACGCCTAAACGCTCGCCACGCACAGAGCCACCAAGGCGTAGCGAGGATCACCAGTGTGTCTGCACGCTCAACCAAGATGCCGTTATCTACGTCATTGCTGTCAACAATCCATTTCTCGCCAGCGAGCAATACACGTTGTTTCTCCAGCATCTCGCCTTCTGGTACTCGAACCCAACCTGGGTTCCAACTATAAATATCCAAGTGAATGAGAGGAAGGCCTGTCTTCTTAGACAAAACCCGCGAAAACGTACTCTTCCCGGCACCGGCCATGCCAGTGACGACAACACGGTTACCAATTAAAGGAGGGCTGACTCGTTCGCTCATAATCTCAATTTAGGCATCAACAAAGAAGAAGTCGAGCGCGGATAGCTGTGTATCTGTGGGACGCGCTAACAACTGCTCAGGCAGATGACGACGCCTAAAGAACCTAAAAAACTTGGTTTCTACTCTTCAGCGCGGCTCACCCAAAGGGATTTTGTTAACTCTGCCCCCAGCACCACATTATCATCCCGTCCCACGCGCAGCCGCATGGGGCCATTGAACGGGGCACGCCCCACAATCTCAAAATCAGCCCCTGGAACCAGCCCTAGCTTGGCAAAATATTGCAGCTTTTCCGGCTCGTGGGTGCGGACACGGCTCACCGCCCCTTTTTGCCCCACACCAAGGTTCATGATGCAAATATCGTTGACTTCGGGCAGCACGCCGTTAACGTCGGGAATTGGCTCACCGTGAGGGCAGCGGGTAGGGTGGTTGGTCATTTGCGCCATCCGCTCAGAAATGGCTTCGTTAAGGCCGCGCCCCATGACCTCAGAATGCTCGTGGGCCTCATCCCAGGTGAACCCCATCAGCTTGACCAAAAAAACTTCCAAAATGCGGTGGCGGCGAATTTCGCGCAAGGCTTCCTGCCGCCCCAGTTCGGTAAGCTGGGAGCCATAATAGGGAACACGCTCAACGTAACCGGCACTTTGCAAACGGCGCAACATGCGCGGAATGGCGGGAGCGGATACGTTTAACCGTTCGGCCAATGCAGTAGTGCTAACGGTGGGAGAATCTTCTTGCAGCCGGTAGATTTCGGCCAAATATTCACGCATGGCATAGCTCGGCTGCAGCTCGTTTTCATCTCGATCATCGGGTTCCCACGTCATGGGTAACAGTTTAACCCATTCTGCTAGCTTCTGCCAAGCAGGTTGAGATGGCTCTAAACGGCCGTTTCTCCCTCCAACCGCGCAATCGTCCCCTCCACCAGTTCAACCAGTTCGCGCAGCATCGGCTCGTCAAAGCGGAACTCGGCTCCGGCAGCGGCAAACAGCTCTGGCAGCGGCACCGTGCTGCCCAGGGAAAGGGCGTGGCGGTAATTTTTAACGGCCGTTGCCTGATCCACCAAACTGTTGCGCCAAACCTGCACTGCCCCCACCTGTGCCATACCATACTCGACATAATAAAACGGCACGCCAAAGATGTGGAGCTTGCGATGCCAACCCGTTTCCCGCATCGCCTCATAGCCCGACCAATCCACGCCCGTCATAAACCGCTGCCACAGCGCATCCCACGTGGCATCACAGTTGGCACTGTCCAACGCTTCATCGGGGTGGGTATAGACCCAATGCTGAAACGCATCTACCACGGCCATGTAAGGCCAAAAGGTGATAATTCCTTCCAAATGTTCAATTCGCGCCCGCGCCGCCTCTTCCGCCGTATAAAAACCGCCCTGGTCTTTGGTCAGATAAGGTGCAGCCAGCAGTTCCATGCTCATCGAGGCGACTTCGCAAAATTCCATGGGGGGTTCGGCTTGCCAAATCAGGGGCAGGTCGGCGGTTTCAAAGACGTGAAAG
>JAGQGA010000453.1 GCA_020432595.1 Anaerolineales bacterium
TGACAGGCAGCAAAAATCCTGCGCGGCACACATTGTTCCACATTGGTAATCCGTTAGCAAGCTTCGAAGGCCACCTTTTTTCAAATATTGAAAAGACCGCCAACTGTTTGTCGAGCCGAAATTCAATTACGGTATTTTTCACCCCGTGTATAATGACAGGTCCTGATGATAAGGCAAAGAATTTTCTCACTCTATCTGCAAAGGGGATGCACTTTGCACACTGTACCGGACTGGGCACTTGAGCTGCAATAGCTTCCCTTCTGGGCGTTCTTTGGGCAGCTCACCTTGGCCGGTATCGTTGGCTTGGAACGGGAGCTGAGCGGCCATCCCGCCGGGCTGCGCACCAATATTCTGATTGCCACCAGCTCCTACCTTTTCTTCTACACTTTTATCCATTCATGCCTTTTCGCTGGTGGGGTATGCCCAAGATACGGTCCGCATTGCCGCTTAGATCGTAACTGGTGTGGGTTTTCTTGGCACCGGTACAGTCATTCACACTAGGGGGAACGAGATTGCTCACTCATCTTTACTTAGCAGCTGTTCATGTGGCTCTGTTGGATTGCCTGCATTGTCGAAGGCGATGACACAAAGCTTCACCGGGAGGTCAGCGTTCTCAACAATGGGTGGAATCCGTCGAAATTGTTCATAGTCAGAATCGTCGGCGCAGTCAGTCGTCTCCGGCGCGCCAAACTTGAAGATGTAATCGGACAGTTCTGGTGGTTCAAAAACGAGATCGACCTGACGCGCATCCCCCATATCTCTTACCAAAACCTGCGGCTCAAGCAGCGGCGGCGTCGTATCAATTTGGGCAATCATAACGGTCGGATAATCGGTGGATTGCCACGATTCATCAACTGTGGCCTGCGGCCCAGCCAATACGCAAAGAAGATAGAATCCTTCTTCAGCCGGGATTGCATCATCAATTATGGGTGCGTCACTTAGGGCAATGGGTTCACTGTAATTTTCGGCCGAACGACAATCAACGGCTCCCGCCGCCCCACTCTTGTAGCGATAATAAGGTAGCGTGCCTGTTAGCGTTGCTGACCAGGTGAGTGGTGGCTGTCCCAAAGGCGAAAATGAATCAAACGCCAGTTGTTCGACAGGTGGTAGTGGGCAGTTGGCTGTCATGGCAAATTCACCCGCCGCATTAAAGCAGTTAGCAAGGCCGTGAACGGGAATTGCATAGCTGTTACCGGGGTTAAGCATCACCCCGTTGGCATCAATTTCGCACGGCATGCCGAGATAACAGGGGCTAATGCCTTCAACTGTGGTGTTGATAACGGCCGTAACCACATTGTCCTCCACTGAAAAGAGCGGCGACCCTGAACTGCCGCCAAAAATATCCTGACAGCTCGTACGGTAAGTGTCGTCAAAATGCCACTGAAATTCGATTAAATTGGCCCGTCCCGTGAGGCGACAATTTTCCAAGCGCAGAAAAGTTTCCCCTTCCGGCAGCCCGCTGCTGGGCGCCCCGATGACAAACACCTCGCTTTCATCCGCTAAGGGCGCATCAGCCAGGGCAAAGGGCTGTACCCCCTGTGCCGTCAGCTCCCCAATCGTGGCATCCAGCTCCACAATCGCCACGTCAGCCCCCTGCATCGTGCTGTAAGGAACATGCTTGATGGGAACAGCTATTTGTGACTCCTGCGTATCAACAAAAAAGTTAAAAATCAGTTCACCATCGTATTCGGGCAGCGTGACAACGCCGTTGGCTTGCCATTCGATGCAGTGACCATTGGTTAAGGCATAGGCGGGGGCTGTTTCATCTGTGCTGGTGGCGATGAAGGAAGCGGTACAGGTGCTTGAGCCATACAAACGGCCGATTCCACGCCATGCCGCGCCCTGTCCCTCTCCGTTTTGGAGCAGCGTTGAAGAACCGCCAGCGGGCAAGCTCTCAGCAGTTGGGGATGGCTCGACCGTTGCGGTGGGTACGGCTGTTACGGTGGGCATCGTAGTCGCAACGGCCGTTGCCGTTGGGGAAACATCAGTCGGCTGGGTACAGGCAACAAAAAGAGAGGCAATTAACGTCAGTAAGAAGATATATTTCGTATTCATGTGATTTCAGTCGTTTAAAATTCTCTTGATTTAGGTGGACGCATAATGGGCTGGATTTCTAAGTGAAATCCAGCCCATTCAATTTAGCTGTGATTCTGGTTACTCAACGGCCGTTGCGGTAAACGTTGCCACCGTTGCGCCATCTGCATCATACAAGGTCAGCGTCTGCCCCACGATCTCATAGGTAGAGACATTGTTGAGCGCGGCGAAGAATTCGCCTTCACGTTGGTTCACATCTTCATCCGCACACGCCATCAAGGTGGCGGCGATATTACCAAAGCTCATTTGCGGATTCTCAATGGTTGCCTCGCCGCTAAAGCTGTTGCAGCCACCGCTGCCGTTGACCTGGTCGCCATCGAATATAATGAAAATATCGCTGTCTATGGGCATCCGCGTGATGTTGCCGCTGCCGTCTGCGAGGCTGTTCAACTGCCAGCGCGTCCCGTCAAGTTCGACGTTTGGCATTTGTGTGAAGACAAGCTCACCATTTTCTGTCTGGATGGTCAAGCTATCGCCATTGTGCATGAATCCAGTCGCACTCGCAAGGGCGTTCAGATATGACTGTACCATGCTGGTGTCAACGTCAGGGCAAGCCACCGTGGTCGATATGAGGTTATCAGAGATGTCCAGCGTGCCATCGCTACTGACGGTGTAATCACCAGAGAAGGTATTACAACTATCTGAGCCTGAAACAGTCTCAGGATTGAAGCTAAGTGTCATGTTGGAGTTAACATTTACACCATCAATTGAAACAAGATTCCAGTGGGTGGTGACGAGTGGATTAACCATCGTATCAATGCCAGCGTTGTTTGTTGCGTTGTCATCAAGAGGTTCAAAAACAAGCTCACCGTTCTCAGTTTGGAAAGTTAAGCTGTCATCGTCGAACGTGTAGCTGCTGATGCTCAACAGCGCGTCCAAATATTGGCGTGACATCACCTCATCCATATCAGGACAGGCCATTGCAGTTGAAGCGAGGTTGTCAGCAATGACGAGTGCGCCGTTCTCAACTGTGTAGCCGCCGGTAAAGCTGTTGCACCCATCTGAGCCTGAGACGGTGTCGGCAGAAAAGTTCAGCGTCATGCCTTCTTGAACCGCTGCCCCATTCATAGTGACCAACGACCAGTTCGTGCCAACAAGCTGATTGTCGCTGACGGTTGGTTCAGCGGCAAGTGTGCAGGCAACCAGCCCGACGAGCAGCAATATACCTAATAGAAATGAAAAGGGTCGTTTAAAAGTTTGTGTTAACATTATGCTTCTCCAGTTACCACAGCGTTTGAACTGTGATTTGATAATTTTTTATGAAGGCGTCTGCCTTTACCCATAAGAACGACATTCCCTGACTATTTGTTCCATCCTTCACAAGGATAGATTATTAAATTTGCCTTAATTGGCAAATTTATCTCAACTTGTGCAGCTTGTTGCCTAAGTTGATGATCCATTCCAGATGATAGTGTCGTGGGGGAGTGAATGGCAACTGGATAGCATAACACACTCTGGGGCATTTACCATTTGGATTTTGCTGCTTTGTAAGGCAATTGCCTACTCAATTCCCTATGCCCCAAACGAACCGGACGGATTTTCTGTCCGGTTCGTTTGCTGTCAATGCCCTTAAAATTCTCCGTCATTAATAAAGGGGACACACCACAAGGTGACAGTCAATACGACTGCTTTGAACCACGCCTGGTGCATCTTTTCAACATCGTCGGAACTGTGCCCTTTGGCAGCTAGAAATTGCCGGATGGTGGCCGTGATGGGGTAAATGAAGGCAATCAGATAGCGAGCGTGAATAATCGGTACAGAATCAGCATTATCGGTGCTGTTTTTCTTGGCGGTGTGGTGGCGTAAGGCGATTTCGTGCTGGTAGTCGAGCCATGTTTGATCATACGGCCGTTTACACAAATCGCGTATCCACTGCCCAAACCGCTGCCGCACCGCCGCCAAATAATCTGGCTGGGCGTTGCCTTTGCTGTCGGAAAAGTAGTAAAGCAGATGGGGATGCGAGCCAACAAAACCATACCAGAGGTCGAGAACCTCATCTACCTGCTCGGCCAGCACGTCTCCAGCCATCTGCAAGTAGCGCTCATCTTCATCATTAAACAGCACCGTCGCCTTGAGCTTATCAAATTCATCCAGTGAAACGGGGGATGAGGCCACGGCTGTTGTCCCATATGTATATCCAGCTATATCGTTCATTAATAACCTCCAATTTAGTTGGCAGCGGCAGGCGGACAGCCTTCCATTGCCAGGATAAAATAACCTTTCTGTTCAATCGCCTGCTGCATCTCTGGCGTGGTCTGCTCCACATGGCAAAAGCGACACTGCTCGGCCGTCACTTTGCCTTCCTTAACGCCAGCCTTGGCCAGGTAATTCTGGCCAAAGGCCATCGCTGTTTCCTGCGCGGTCCCTGAAGGCACGATCACGTCAAAATGCATTTGCTGCCCATCTGGTCTGGTCACATACGTATCAAAAACATCACAATTCATTTGTAACACTCCTTATTAGAGAAGTTTATTAGGAATCCTAACTAAAGTCTGCAAAAAAATATTACCTCTCTGCCTCGTATTCGGGGCAGTGGATTCGCAGATCAGGGATCGCCAACGGTTTGTTGAGCAATTGGCAAAAATAGGGGGATGAGCCACTGTCCATATGCTGAAAATGATCACAGGTGGTACACATTTGCTGCAAAGGAATAAA
>JAGQGA010000454.1 GCA_020432595.1 Anaerolineales bacterium
GGTGTACAAATGTGGTGTTTCGGCCGTCCACTTTTGCGGAT
This sequence comes from Anaerolineales bacterium, assembly GCA_020432595.1. The sequence goes on from JAGQGA010000454.1 coordinate 42, forward strand.
TGGTAATTGCCTGTTCGAGGGTTACTTGGGTTAGCACATTGTCGTTTTCGTAGAAGCCCTTGGTGATTGGCTCGATAACGGCCGTTTCTTCCGCATCATACAGATCAGCCCGCACCTGATAGCCATCAATCGCCACATCGGCAAACTTTTCAATGCGGGCTGTTACTTTCAATGTGCCGTTCACAAAATCAGCGTCCAACTCAGGCCGGGCAAAAAAGTCAAAAATATGCACTTTCGGTGTCGCATACAAATAGACATCCCGATGAATCCCCCCCATACGCCAATGATCCTGATCTTCCACAAAACTCCCATCCGACCAGCGAATAACCATAGCTCGCAGTTCATTCTCGCCTATTTGCACGTAATTTGTCAGATCAAACTCGGCCGGCAGCCGTGAATCCTGGCTGTAGCCCACCGCTTGTCCGTTTACCCACAAGTAAAAGGCCGATTCCACCCCCTCAAAGCAGACGAAGATTTGCCTGCCAGCCCACCCTTCAGGAATCGTAAACGTTTGCCGATACAACCCTGTCGGATTGTCTTCCTTGGGCACAAAAGGGGGCGTGTTGGGAATCGGCATTTGCACATTGGTATAAATCGGTTTGTCATACCCCTGCATCATCCAGTTGCCCGGCACTTGCACCGTGTCCCAGCCAGTTGTATCAAAGCCCGTCCCGCCAAACCCTTCCGGCACACTTTGTGGATTGGGGGCTAATTGAAACTGCCAATCGCCATTCAACAATTGAAAGTTGGGTGATTTATCCCGTTCACCCGCCCGCGCTGCCGCCGCGCTGTCATAAGGCACGCTGTCTACATGCCCTGCCACTTTATTGATGCCCACCACTTGTGGGTTTTCCCAATCATTCAATCCATTTACTTTGAACATATCACTTCTCTTTTTCGTGCCTTGCACTTGCCTGAGTGCATGGCGCTTTTTTTATGTGTTACGAGCAAGATGCAAGGCTCAGGTAACCGTGCCTCGCACCCAAATCATACAGTCTCCCCCAATTTGATCGCCATAAAAATCTTCATCCGCATCCCCAAGAGTACCAAACTAACGAGTGCCATAATGAACAACAGCACTAACAAAACATACACCTGCGACACAGCATCCCAAGCGATTTCCACGATAAACGGCGGTATTAAGGCTGTTGTACTCGTTCCAATTTGCAAATAAGGGATAAACAAGCGGCTCACGCCAATGCCCAGCGTTGTGCCCAACACCACCCCAGACAAAATCAGCAGCACCAACTCCCAACCGATCAGTGCCGTCATTTTCCGCGTTGATAAACCTATCGCCCGCAAAATTCCCAGCTCCACCTGCCGCCGCCGGTAAGAAAAAACGGCATACAAGAGCAACCCTAGCACGGTTAAAATGGCCGCTGCAATAAAGCCCACCGATAACAAACCAAACAGCCCCTGCCGTTCGGGACTTAAAAGCGTCGCCGCAATTGCCGTTTGTGGTTCTTGCCAGGAGGTGCCGAATAATTGCCGTTGATTAAGCGCAGAGCGTAAGTTTCTTTCACGCAACGAGTCATCCGTCTTCAACCAGACTCGGAAAGGGAATTCCGACCCTGCTTGCTCAAACAAATAATTCAAATTGCCTACTATCAACGGTTGGTCTGAGTCTGGATACCAGGTTGGAAAATAATCAAACACCCCTACAATTTGTGTCTCAATTTCGATCAACCCGCCCTCCAGGTTGACCGTGAGGCGCATGGCATCGCCGCCGCGAAGACCGTTGCTGGCTAGGAAACGATTAGAGACAAGAATTCCTTCTGGGGTACTGGCTAGCGCATTCATCAATGTGCCGATGCGGGCGCGTGAAAAATCCCACCGCCAATAGGCGGTTTGGGCAAAGTCGTTGGGGTCTATGCCCATGAAGTTAACGGTTACATTTTCTATACCAATGTGAGCATCAGCCTTGTAATCTCCCACGCGGGCAGCGGCTCGTACCCCCTCAATCGTCTTGTATTCGGAGATGGGCAAGAAGACAAAACTGGTTTCATCTGCTTCAGCAGGCTCGCCAAGTTGACCTATGTTGTCAAAATTGTTGGGTGGTGTGTATAAGTTGAGGCTGGCTCCAACCTCATAGAATTCTTGATCATAAAGGTAGTAATCGAGGGTACGAGCCAGGGAGGCGGTGAAGACAGAAAAGCTGACGGTGAGGATGAGCAAGATGAGGGGGGTATTGTAGTGGTGGGGTGTGCGTGCCAAGTGGCGAGCCGCTTGCAATAGCGTGACGTTGTCCGTTTGTTTTAGCCCCCACGTAAGCAGACGCATGATGAGAGGCAGCAGGCGTAAAAACAGGAGTGACACAGAAAAAATTGTGATGGCTGGCAGCCAGAATAAAAGGGGGTTTTGGAACTGACCGCCGTTTTCGCTTTGGACGATGAGACTGCCTTGTTCGTTTAGCGTGTAGAGGCCATAGGCGGTGATGGCGATGAGGATGAGATCGAGCCAGGCTCGCTGCCACCACGGTGGCCGCAGTGCGCGAGCCTGGGCGAGTTTGTAGCTGATAATGGTGTGGCGGGCGGCGGCGATGATGGGCAGGAGTTGAGCCAGGATAGCGAGAATCACGGCAAAAAGCCCCGCTTGCAGGGCTTCGTTGGTGAGAGCCACACGCAGAGGAACATCGGCCGAGAAGTCCATGAAGCTGCGGGCGCGGCTGATGCTTTGGGTGAGAGCTAAGCTGAGACCTGTGCCGAGTCCATAGGCGATGGCTCCCAAGAGCAAAAATTCGAGGAGGGCAATGGTGATGACTTGAACGGCCGTTCCCCCCCGACTACGCAGCACGGCAAATTCATTGCGCCGTTGGTTGGCAGCCAAACCGCCAACCAGACCCACAAAGGCCAAAACCAGGCCAATCGTCGGCACATTAAAAGCCAACAGCAAGGCACTGAGCGACCCGACATCGCGGCGGTATGAATTTAGCTCATCGGTTGGGGCCAGTAGGGTGGAACTATTTGGCAACAGGATCTGCAATTGTTGTTCAATGCGACCGATACCATTGATTAAGCGATTGACATCGCCGGTGCCAACTTGACTGCCGTCCATGATCCAATACCAGGTAGCCAGGTTGATTTCATTGTCGAGGGCGGGGGAAATACGGCCGTTAAATGTCTCTTCCGTTACCAACATCAAATCATCAAACACAGCAGGCGCGTAAAACCAAAACTCATCGTTCGGGTTGTTTGGCTGCCAAATGCCAGCCACCTGCACGGGGAAGGTATATTTTGTTTCCGCCTCGTTGTTGAAAGCTACATACTGTTCACCTACTTGCCAGCCCGTTTTATCGGCGATGGTTTGGGAGATAAGGATTTCGAGAGGCGCGTTTGGATCGGTGGCGGTGTTGGGGAATTGCCCCTCGTTGAAGGTGATGTAGTCGGCGATATGGCTGGTGGTAGCAAAGCTTAGGCGGATGAGCGTTAATTGATCATTGTCGTAATTTGTGGTGTCAGGGGCAAAAAGTTGGTAGAGGCTGGTTTTAAAGTGGTGAATAGCCAGTTTTTGGGGCAAACCCAGCGTGGTGTAAGCATCACCCATCAAATAATTGTCGGCCGGTTCGATATCTTCCCATTGCAGGGGGCCACGCCATGAGCCGATGTAGTTGAACATGTAGGCAAAGGGGGGGCGGGAGCTTTCGCCGCTGGCTTCGCGTAGTTTTTGTTCAAGGATGCGGAAGCTGACGGCATCGGCATAGAGGGGCACGACCATGATGATGGCAACCGCAATGGTGAGGCCAATCGTGGTAATGACCATCATCCCCCGCTGCGCCCAGAGACGCTTAAGCGTAACAATAAGAGTCGTGCGCATGTAGTGGAAAATGGTCATTCAGACAAATGGGAATTTGGAAATTTGCTCGTTCCCATCTCCAGCTATTATGGCCCAACCACGATGTCGCCTTCAGTGACACCTTCCAAAATTTCGACACGACTGGCACTTTCAATGCCTAGCTGTACATCTACGCGACGTTGGGTATCGCCTTCTTCTTGAATGACGACAAAGTTGCGCCCCTGAAAGTTACGCACGGCCGCCGGTGGTAACCAGATGGTATCTTCGCGTTGGATTAAAATGAGTTCCAGCAGGAGGCGATCTCCCAAGGCAAAGTCGGACAAGTCGGCCGAATTGTTGAAAGCAAAGCGAGCCGTGGACGCTTCTAAATTTTCGGCTGTGCCATAGGGTGGGGGGAGTGCATTAACGGTCACATGGTAAGTGTCGCCAGGCTGGGAGGCGAAGGTGGTTTCGGCGGCCATGCCTTCAACCATTTCGCGCATATCTACTTCGCGCACAAGGGCTTCGATTTCTAATTGGGTGAGGTCGGCAAGGGAAACGGCCGTTTCTCCCCCCGTCACATTGTCCCCCGCACCCACCAACAACCGTACCACCGTCCCCGAAACGGGAGCGACTAATTGGGCATTGGCAATCAGGGCATCAATTTCTGCCAACCGTAGCTGGGCTTGTTCCACCTCGGCCAACAACGCGGGATCAACACCCGCGTTCAACTCATCCAAAGCCAACTGCGCCAACTCCACATCCAATTCTAACAAATCAATCGCCATTTGCTGAGCCGGGGTGGGTTTGCCGCCAGCATTGGCAATGGCAAAATTAAGCTGGATTTGCATTTGTTGCAACCCGATTTCAGCGCGGCGGCGGTCATTGACTTGTTGGGTTTCCACCGCCATGACCTGCGCCTGCGCCACAGC
>JAGQGA010000455.1 GCA_020432595.1 Anaerolineales bacterium
CGCCCAGCATCTTCGCCAACCGCATGGTGCCGCGTACAACTTGGTCATTGTTCTTGCCCAACGCGCCGGGTGCTAATTGATTGCCAGAGCAGTTGAGCGCACTAATCTCCAGCCCATGATCGCGGATTTTCGCCATAAAATTGTTGCGTTCCGATTCGCTTTCCAGCAGCAAATCTAATTTGAGATGGGGTGCCGATGACCAACCGCCACAGCCGAATTCGAGCGTTTGAATGCCGAGATTAACGGCCGTTTCCAACACCTCATCCAACGACAAATGCCCCAAACTATCAGTTACCATGCCAATTTTCATCGAAAAGTCCTCTGCAAGCTTGGTTCAATCTGGCAGATTGAGCCAAGCTATTTATGACTAACCCAACGTAAACGCCTCGCGGAAACGATCCAAAGCCACATAGGGATCACCTTCTGGAAACGCCTCTAACCCGACAACCCCCTCATACCCCGCCTCATGCAAGGCTCGCGCCACACGGGGATAGTAAATCTCGCCGGTGCCTGGCTCATGCCGTCCTGGGGCATCGGCCACATGCACATAACCTATATCGTCAACATAGTCCCGAATCAGATCAATCAGATTACCCTGCTCCACTTGGGCGTGATAAATATCCAGCACAATCTTGAGATGGGGACTGCCGACCTCGCGCACCAACTGCACCGCCTGCTCCACGCGGCCGATGCCATAACCCACATGGTCAATCACCGTATTCAAATGCTCCAAGCACAAGACCACATCATGGGCTTCGGCAATTTCGGCCACCCGCGCCAAGGCTTTATAGGCCGTAACCCAGCGGGTAATTTCGTCGGGATGGGTGCGATGAATAATCTCACCCTTTGGCCCCAGCACTCCCGCCAGCAAGATCATCTGCTTGCTGCCAATATAGTTGGCAATCTTGACGCTTTCGGCAACGCTGGCTACCAAATCATCCACATCTTCAGGATGGAGAATACTGCCCGCGCCCGTCGCCACCATGCTGCCGGGTCGGACGTTGGGATACTCACGGAAAATTTCCATGTTACGCCCTTTCCAGCCGGCAAATTCGACCCGAAACCCAGCATCCGTAATCTTTTTGACCCGCTCCTCAAAGGGAACGTCCAGAAAAACAGTGTCCGCACAAACCGATAATTCGTACATCGCCCCTCCTAATTGGCTGAAATGACCACTTTCACCGCTTCGCCAGCCCGCGCTGCATCAATGCCGCGCTGCATATCGGCCACAGGCAGTGTCAACGTATTCAGCGGTGACGGGTCAATAATGCCGCTTTCTAAGATTTGAATAGCGCGGGGGAATGTGTAGGGGCTGACAAAGACGCCAATAACGGTCAGTTCGTTGCGTGTAATATCATGTTGTTTGACGGCCGGGGTGGCATGTTCAATCATGCCAAAGAGGGCGATTTTGCCACCGCGAGCGGCCAGCTTAACCGCAGTGCCAAACTGGTTGCCTACGGTATCAGCCACAACCTCGGCTCCCATGCCGTTGGTGACATCCATCACCACGTCCCACAAATTTTGCTCTTTGCCGTTCACGACAATATCCATACCCACCTGACGGGCCGCCTCGAGCCGCACGGGTGCTAAGTCGGAGATAATGACCCGTGCGCCGGCCGCCTTGAACATCATGCCATGCAACATGCCAATGGGGCCAGCCCCAATGACAACGGCCGTTTGTCCCGGCTGAATCGCAACTTTATCCGTCCCATTGACCACACAAGAAAGCGGTTCAATCCAAACGGCCGTTTCAAACGCCACCGCTTCCGATACACGGTGCAAATACCCTTGGGGAGCCACCGTGTGGCTGGCAAAGCCACCATCTTTGTGCAAACCCAGCGTCGTCCAATTCTCACAATGGTTGGGCAACCCAGCCTTGCAGTAGCGGCAAATACCACAGGTCATATTGGGATTAACCGCTACCCGGTCACCTGCCTTAAAATCCTTCACCGCCGACCCCACTTCTACGATATGGCCCAAAAACTCATGGCCGAGAACAGCCCCCAGCGTTGCTTCAAAACCGGGCGGATCGGCCAAAATATGCAGATCAGAGCCGCATACCCCACATCCTTCATTCTTGATTAATACCCAATCATCGGCCGGAATTTGGGGAATCGGCCGTTCCACAATCTTCAAAATCCCCACCCCACCAAACGTTCCTGCTAACATTGTTTCAGACATTTTAGCTACCCTGTAGCGTGGTGCATGGTGCGTAGTGCGTGTTTTTTACGCACCACGCACCACGTACCACGTCAATCAAACTCACTCACAGCCACCCACCGCCGCTCCCGCGATGACAGCTCAATGGCATCAATGACTTTATCCACCCCATAAGCAAAACGGACATCAGGGTAAGCAGGCTGGTTCAGGGCAACGGCCGTTATCAGGTCATGCGCCTCAATAATCTTCTGATCGTTATACCCCAGCCCAATCCCTGCCAAACCAAAAAACACCCCGTACTCGCCATGCTCCGGCCCCGTATAAATCGTCTTATACCCCTTCTCGCGCTCAGGATCCGTGTGACGATACAGCTTCAACTCATTCATCCGCTCTTGCGTATAATACAAACTCCCCTTCGTCCCCTGAATCTCATAATCCAGCCCCAACTTACGCCCCATGCCCACACGGCTTGTGCCAATTGTGCCGATGGCGCCATTGGCAAAGCGCACCAAACATTCCGTAATATCCTCATTCTCCACCGCCCGCATCGGGGCATCCTCACCTGCTTTGGCGGCATAGCCCGACCCACCCAGAGGCACAGCCCGTTCCTTAATGACTGTGGACATCAGCCCACACACTTCCACAATATCCCCCAACAAAAAGTGAGCCAGCCCAATCGTATGCGATCCCAAATCGCCCAACGCCCCTGTACCCGCCAACTTGCGGTCTAAGCGCCAGCTAAAAGGAATATGGGGATCGGCCAAAAAATCTTGGTCAAAAATACCTCTAAAGAGCGTGATCTCGCCCAACTCCCCTTCTTCGATCAGCTGTTTGGCTAAGGCTTGAGCCGGGTTTTTGAAGTAGTTGAAGCCGACAATGGTAATGACCCCTGCTTTCTCAACAGCTTCAACGATGGCGGCCGCTGAAGCGGCTGTTAATGCCAGCGGCTTCTCACAATAGATATGCTTTCCCGCTTCCGCCGCCGCAATCGCCATCTCCGCGTGCAAATGATTAGGCGTGGTAATATCCACAATATCCACCTGCGGATCCGCCACCACCTCTCGCCAATCGGTCGTCCAGCGATTAAAGCCAAACTCGCCTGCCCACTTCTCTACCGCTGCCGCATCTAAATCGGCCACAATCTCCAGCACAGGTCGTGCTGGTTCATTACCAAACACTAGCGGCACATTCTTAAAAGCTGTGGCATGGGCCTTGCCCATACCACCCGTTCCAATTAAACCAATGCGTACATCCTTCATGTGATTTGCTCCTCCATCTTTGTGTCACAATCAATCATAGAGAAACGGCCGTTTTAGTTCCGGCACGGCTTGGGGTTCACCCGACTTAAACGAAGCGACACAAGCATCCACCACCACCATGGCCGCATACCCATCCCAAGTTGAGGGGCCTGTGGGACGGCCGTCTATCACCGACTGCACCCACGCCTGCACCTCCGCAATATAAGCCACCTCAAAACGCACCAGCCAATTCGGTTCAATCTCCAGCCACTCCTGCCCCACCGTTTTCACCAACGCCGCTGCTGGTCGTGGCGTACTGGTCGTCCCCGCAGACCCCGTTAACTCCACATTCACTTGATACCCATAACCTGCTTCTGCATTCACCTCAATCAGACCCAAACCCCCATTCGCAAAACGCATATGAGTCAGCAACAAACGGCAAGTTTCTGGCCGTGTCGGATCAGAGGGAACAACCTGCGAATACACCTGCGTGACCTCTTGTTGCATCAACCAACGTGCCGAATGAATATCATGCACCGACGAATTCCCAATCACATCTTCAGCCGTGCGCGCATGGGGCAAGGCCAGATTCGTATGCAGCCCACGAAACATCAACAAATCCCCAATTTTGCCGCTGTCCGCCACCGCTTTCACAGCCAGATGGGCTGGATCATACTCGCGCATAAAGGCCAACTGGAGCAACCGTTTGCCCCCAGCCACTTCAGCATCCAGCACCTCTTTGGCCTCAACCGTGTTCATCGCCAACGGCTTCTCACACAGCGTCGGTTTGCCCGCCGCGATACATGCCAAAGCCGCCGCCTTGTGAAAGGGATCGGGCGAAGCAATCACAACCGCTTCCACATTGGGATCATTAATCAGCGCATTGGTATCGGTATAAGCGGCACAGCCGCCGACACTATCAGCCACTTCTTGTACACGCGCCGCATCCACATCCATTACCGCTACCACTTGGGCAGGGGTTTGGCTATACAAATTTCGAACATGGCGACCACCCATGCCGCCTGTACCAATCACACCTACTTTTAACATGTTGAATTAATTCTCCTCGTAAATAACCCTCCCGAAGGTTCAGCTACGCCGACAAAACCTTTGTGAGGTTGACTTTTATGAGTGCCAGAGGATGTATGTAATACCTCTACTGACGCGCCAACAAGACGCACATTGCTCATAGTTTTGCTATTTTAAAACAATAGGGGTTCTGATACTGATCGTTAATCCTACAGCTACAGGCGTGTAAGTAAAGATGTACCGCGTTAATCTGTCCAACAACTGCTTTCACGACCATGCGAAAACTGT
>JAGQGA010000456.1 GCA_020432595.1 Anaerolineales bacterium
AAAGTTGATGGTCATAAATTCGGCCACGGGGCGTAGCCCAGCCATGGCCGCCCCGGTGGCGGCTCCGGCAATGACCATTTCCGAGATAGGGGTGTCGCGGACGCGGCGGGGGCCAAATTCTTCCAAAAAGCCTTTGGTGACGGCGTAGGTGCCACCCCAGTCGGCTACCTCTTCGCCCATGATAAAAACGTTGTCGTCGCGCTGCATTTCTTCTCGCAGCGCATCAGTAATTGCTTCGCGTAGAGTAAGTCGTGCCATAGGGTTATGCCTCTGGGTAAATGTAGTTGTAGAGCGTGTCTAGTTCTGGCAGCGGGGATTCGTTGGAGAAGCGCACGGCTTCGTCCATTTCCCGCTCCACGTCTTGCTGAATTGCCATAAGTTCGGTTTCGCTGATATCCATTTGGGTAAGAAGGTGTTTTTGCAAGGTGGCGATGGGGTCTTTTTCATCGCGCCACTGGTGAAGTTCGCCCTCAGGGCGGTAGCGGGTGCGGTCGCCGATGCTGTGGCCTTCGTAGCGATAGGTCATCATTTCCAGGAATTGGGGGCCTTCCCCGGCGCGTATTTTGGCAAGGGCGGCGCTGGTTTCGTCGTAGACTTCGAGGATGTTGTTGCCGTCTATGCGTTTGGCCGGGATACAGTAGGCGCGGGCTTTGTCGGAGATGATGGGGTTGGCGGAGGCTTTATCAACGGCCGTTCCCATCCCATATTTGTTATTCTCGCAGACAAACAAAATGGGCAGTTGCCACACGCCCGCCATGTTGAGCGATTCATGGAAGTAGCCAATGTTGGTGGCCCCATCGCCAAAATAGCAGATGGCGGCGAACTCGCTTTCGCGGTATTTTTCGGCCAGTGCCAGGCCAACGCCCAGTGACAAATGGGCACCAACGATGCCATAGCCGCCCCAAAAATGGCGGTCGCGGCTGGCAAGGTGCATCGAGCCACCGCGTCCCCCGGTGACACCCGTTGCTTTGCCCATCAGTTCAGCTAAAACATGTTTTGCTTCTAGGCCAGCAGCAAGCGCGTGGCCGTGATCACGGTAGGCAGTAATCAGGTGATCTTGGGGACGGCGGGCGGCAATGGTGCCGACAGCAATAGCTTCCTGTCCAATGTACAGGTGTAAGAACCCCTTGATCTTCCCTTCTAGCTGGTATAGTTCATCGCTTCGTTCTTCAAACCGACGAATAAGCACCATCTGCCGATACCAGTCCAATAGTGTTTCCTTTTCCATTCATATCTCCTTTGGATGGTTTAGGCGAAGTAATGTTCAGTTTATTAATGTGGCTTGCTCTGAGGCCACGCCCCAGACAGTATGGCTCCGTGGGAGTGGGAGTTGGTTGCCAAAATGTAAAACCCACAAGTTTGGGAAACGTTGCTACCTCAACTGTATAGTTTAGCAGAGTTATGAATGGATGACGACCCACAAGAGGGATTTCTTACCGGAAAACGGCCGTTTTAGTGGGCAATTGTCACACACGCTCCCTCGGTATCCAGCGACAGCAGCCAGGTGCGGCTGGTTAGCCCCGCCTGGGCGAACGCTTCCTGAGCGGCGGTGGCGATGGCTTGATGATTGGCGGGGGCAAAAGCGATAAGGCTGGGGCCGGCACCGCTGAGAGCCAGGGCGGCGGCACCAGCACAGCGGGCGGCGGCAAAGGCTTCGGCCATGCCGGGTATGAGCGGGATGCGGTAGGGCTGGTGGTATTTGTCCTGCATGGCGATGTTGAGTTTACCGAAATTGGCCGTTTGCAGAGCGTGGATGAGCAGCCCGATGCGGCTGGTGTTGAAGATGGCATCCTTGAGCGGGATGTGGCTGGGGAGGGCAGCGCGGGCTTCGCTGGTGAGCAGGTGAAAATCGGGCAGAATGACAGTGGCTTGCAGCGAGGGAATGGGGAATTGCTCGATGTGCAGCCCCTCTTCCCCCTGTACGCCCAAAACCAGCCCCCCGTAAAGCGCCGGAGCCACGTTATCGGGGTGGCCTTCGAGGTCGGTGGCAAGTTGGAGGATGTCGGCGCGGCTGAGGCCGCCGTCTACGAGGGCGTTGGCGGCGAGCATTCCCCCCAGAACGGCCGTTGAGCTGCTGCCCAGCCCACTGCCGACGGGGATGCAGTTGTGTTGTTGCAGGTGAAGGGAAAACGGCCGTTTTCCCACTTTGGCAAAAATGATTTCGGCCGATTGGACAAATAGATTGCTGGCATCGGTCGGAATTTTGTGGGCATCTACCCCGCTGGCCTCGATAGTGAGCGGGGAAACGGTGGGTGAATCGGAACCTGTAAGGGTAAATGTGTTGTGGAGGCTCAGTGCCAACCCTAAACAGTCAAAGCCGGGGCCGAGATTGGCACTGGTGGCGGGGATGGAGACGGTTACTTGTTTCATGAGAACCTGTTCGGTAAAAGATTTTTGGGAACGCAGGTAACAAGTTGCAGGTGACAAGTCATCCTTCGACGAATGACCTGCGACTTGTTACTTGCCACTTGTTACTTCCCGACTGGTTATTTTACGCTAGAATGGGCGGATGCACGAAGAAAAAAGCAATGGCAGTTGGCAAACGGTGGCGCGGCAGTTGCAGCAGCGTAAGCGGCTGGCGCTGCGAATCACCCCGGCAGCGGAGCGAGCGGTGCGGAGTGGGCATCCGTGGCTGTTTGCCGAAGGGATTACCAAGCAGAGCCACAACGGCCGTTCTGGTGATCTGGTCGTGATTTTTGACCGCAAAAATCGCTTTCTGGCTGTGGGGCTGTACGACCCGGCCTCGCCAATTCGGGTGCGGATTTTGCAGCAGGGGGAGGCGGCGACGGTTGATGGGGGGTGGTTTGGCGAGAGGGTAGAAACGGCCGTTTCTCACCGCACTCCTCACTTCAATGACCAAACCACCGCCTACCGCCTCATCCACGGCGAAAACGACGGTCTGCCGGGGCTGGTAGTGGACAAATATGATCAGACCTTTGTGATCAAACTCTACACTGCCGCCTGGGTGCCTCATTTGGAGCCAGTGATCGGGCAGCTTGAGGCGATGAATCCGGAGCGCATCGTGCTGCGGTTGAGCCGTGCCGTGCAGGATGACCACGCGGCACTGCACGGGCTGCGCGATGGGCAGCATTTGCTGGGGAGACCAACGGACGCAGTGCGCTTTTTGGAAAACGGGCTGTGGTTTGAAGCCGACGTGGTGCGCGGGCAAAAAACGGGCTTTTTTCTGGACCAGCGGGAGAACCGGGCGCGGCTGGAGGAGTTAACGGCGGGTAAATCGGTACTAAATGTCTTTGCTTACACGGGGGGTTTTTCGCTCTACGCGGCGCGGGGTGGGGCGGTGCGGGTGGTGAGTTTGGATTTGAGTCAACCGGCGCTGGCAACGGCCGTTCGTAACTTCAAGCTCAACCAGCATCATACCAATGTTGCCAACGCCGAACATGAACTGCTGCTCGGTGATGCTTTCCGCGCCATGACCCAGCTTGCCGACGGCCGGCAGCGGTTTGATGTGGTGGTGATTGATCCGCCTGCTTTTGCCAAACGGCAAAGCGAGGTGGCGGGAGCGTTGAGCAGTTACGGCCGTTTGGCGCGGCTGGGAGTGCGGCTGCTGCGCCCCGGTGGGCAACTCATCACCGCCTCCTGCTCCAGCCGGGTCACAGCCACCGACTTTTTCCAGGCCGTGGAACAAGGCGTAGCGGCCGAAAACTGCATCCTCGGCGAGGTTGCCCACACCTTTCACGCTGTTGATCACCCCATTGGCTTCCCCGAAGGGGCGTATTTGAAATGCCTGTGGGCACGTGTGCGTTAGTAGTGAGTCAAGCTATCCAGACGTGCTGCTTGATGCGTCATTTTTTGACTTGTAAAGAGAAGAAACTATACTCTTGCGTTCATACCAGCGTTTGCCTATTTTGTTGTTGCGAACCAAATATGGCTAAAAGCAAAAAGTCAAAGTCCCTGCCATATTGAGAAAATATTTGTTATATATTTTGTTGCAAGTAAGTAAACAATAGGCGCATAACTATTGAAACGGATAAAAAGGAGGTGATAAGGGAGCGTTTTGATCTGTCTTAGAGCATAGTTAAGAGTATTCAGCATACATATTAATTTTTTAGTTATGAGGAGAGGAAAATGTTGAACAAAAAGTTGCCCCTGCTAGTGGGATTGATGATGTTGACATTGATTTGGCTTGCAGCTTGTGCCTCCCCCGAAGTGGTTGAAGTAGAAGTCACCCGCGTTGTGACAGAAACCATTGTCGAAGCCGGAGACACTGTGGAGGTAACCCGCGTTGTTACCGAAGTTCAAGAAGTCGTTGTTGAGGTTCCTGCAGAACAAGAGGCTGCTGCCCCATCTGGTGCTCCAGACCCCACCACACTTACATTTGTAGATACGGGTGATATTAGCTCAATGGATCCACAGTTGGCTTATGAAGGTACCAGCTTCGACATGATCTACAACATCTATGAAGGGCTGATCTATCCAAACCGGGATGAGTCCAAGGGCTATGTAGCCATGCTGTCTACAGAAGTACCAAGCGTGGAAAATGGCGGCATTTCAGCCGATGGGCTGACCTATACCTTTAACATGCGCCCTGGCGTGCAATTCCACAATGGCAATGATCTAACAGCCAGCGATGTGGCCTATTCCTGGACACGCGGTTTGTTGCAATCCAGCCCCAACAGCGGCCAATGGATGATGATCGAAGCCATTATGGGGTATGGCACGGGCGATATTACCGAAACGATTGCCGAGGG
>JAGQGA010000457.1 GCA_020432595.1 Anaerolineales bacterium
AATTAGCGTTAGAAGAGGCCGGGGTCGAGGTTGAGGAGTCGAATTTAGTTTACGAACCCAACAACCCGATTGAGCTTGAGCAGGGGCCGGCTTTGCAAGTGATGAACCTGATTGAAAAGCTGGAGGAGCTGGATGATGTGCAAAATGTTTATTCGGCTCTGGAAATTACCGATGAAGCGATTGCGGCGATGGGCTAATGCGGATTTTAGGGCTTGACCCTGGCACGGGGCGCACGGGGTATGGGGTGATTGATGCGGTGGATGGTCAATTAACGGCCGTTACCTACGGCATCATTACCACCCCAGCCAACACCCCCATGCCCCAACGGCTACAAACGCTGTATCAAGACCTTACCGCTTTGATTAACGACTATCAGCCAGATACGGCCGGCGTTGAAGAACTGTTTTTTGGGCGTAACATCACCACTGCCATCACCGTGGGGCAGGCGCGAGGGGTCATTTTGCTGGCACTTGCCAACGCCAATTTATCTGTGGGGGAATATTCCCCGCCCAAGATCAAGGATGCGGTGACGGGCTATGGCAAGGCTGATAAAGCCCAAATGCAGTTAATGGTACGCAACCTGCTTGACCTGGAAGAAACGCCCCGCCCCGATGATGCCGCCGATGGACTGGCGGTGGCGATTGCCCATTATCAATATTATCGGTTTGAAACGCTTTATGCAGAATAAAGAGATTGAAGATTAGAGATTGGAGATTAAACATAGCCATCTCCAGTCTCCAATCTCCAATCCCCAACTTCCCAACAATCAATGATTGCCAGCCTTAGCGGAACAATTCTCAAAATTGAAGCAGCCAGTCTGATTATCGGCGTGGGCGGCGTGGGGGTACGGGTGTTTGTGCCGCGTAACGTGCTGGAAAATGTGGGGGGAATCGGCCGTTCGCTGCGGCTCCACACTCACTTGATGGTGCGGGAGACCGAGCTAACGCTTTATGGCTTTGAATCGGAAGATGACCTCCAGCTTTTTGAGATTTTGCTGTCGGTGAACGGTGTAGGCCCCAAGGTGGCGCTTTCGATTTTAGGAACGCTTAGCCCGGAACTGCTCAAGAGTGCGGTGCTGCGAGAGGAAACGGCCGTTCTTCAGCGTGTACCCGGCATTGGCAAGAAAACGGCCGAACGGATGATGTTTCAACTACGTGACAAGCTGGATTTGACGGCAGCAACAACGGCCGTTTCCTTCGTCAGCGACATAGATGCCGATGTCATAGACATGCTCACCGGGCTGGGCTACAGCATTGTCGAAGCCCAATCCGCCCTGCAAAAGCTTCCCCGCGAAGTCGGCGAACTGGACGAGCGGCTACGCTTGGCGCTGCAATATCTTGACCAAAATTGACAAAATAGTTGATATCCAAGCCAAAATCTCTACAATGGAGCTAGTTTTATTATACAGACAGTCCAAAATTATACGCTTTGGTCTGCCAAATATCCCTAAAAGGCACCCTCATGTCCCTTCATACCCGCTCTCTCTTAGATAAAGAACTTGATCAGGTACGCAATGATATTTTGCGTCTTAACAGCATGGTTGACACCGCCATTGCCAACGCCATGGAAGCCCTTTACAAGCGGGATGTAGCCCTGGCTCATTCCGTTGTAGCCAATGATGCTGAGGCCAACCGGCTCCGCTACGAAATTGAGGAAGAATGCTTACGCATTTTGGCAACTCAGCAGCCAGCGGCCATTGACCTGCGTACCGTGATTGCCGCCATTCATCTTGCGGTCGAACTAGAGCGCATTGGTGACCATGCTGCCGGTATTGCCAAGCTGGTGGAGCGCATGGAAAATGAAGATGCCTTATTGACGCTGCACAAATTGCCGCGAATGGCGCAACGCGCCCGTGATATGGTTAATGCTGGTGTTCAGGCGTATGTTCGTAAAGACGTATCCATTGCCGACAACATGGTGAAGCAAGACGATAAGTTGGATAAACAGTATAACAAGTTGTTTCAGCAAACCCTAGAAGAAATGACCAACGATCAATATGTTCGCCGTGCGACGTTCTTGCTTTGGGTTGGTCATAGCCTAGAGCGTATTGGCGACCGTGCCACCAATATTGCCGAGCGTGTCATCTTTATGGTGCGTAACGAATACGTCGAGATCGCTTAAAACCATCCAAACACCCTTCTATTATGAAAACCGCCTGACGGGTTTTGTTGCTTACCTGTCGGGCGGTTTTGTTTTTTCTGCCTTCTGTTAACAAACTGTTAACAAACCCATCTGGAAACCTTAACAAGCCGTTAACAATAAATTTTTTTTAGCGGCTAAAATTAGGCATTGATTGTGATTTTGTTAACAATGTCAACGATCCCCAGAAAGAGGTGGAAAAATGGGTCAGAACATTCCCGAATGCCATCGGCACAGATGGCTCATATTTTTGCTGCTCGCCACACTACTATTGGCAGCTTGTAGACCAGAACAAACAGAAACGGCCGTTAACGGCAGCCAACGCGCCATTCAAAACAAAGGCTCCGACACCCTGGTCAACGTCGCCCTCGCTTGGGCCGAAGCATACCGTGAAGTCAAACCCGAAGTTGCCATTGCCGTCACCGGCGGCGGCTCCGGCACCGGCATCGCCGCCCTCATCAACGGCACCGTAGACATCGCCAACGCCTCTCGCGCCATGAAAGATGGCGAAAAAGAAGAAGCCCGCGCCAACGGCATCGAACCCATCGAATATGTTGTTGCCATTGATGCCCTCGCCGTCATTGTTCACCCCGATAACCCCGTTAGCGAACTCAACATTGACCAGCTATCCGACATTTACACCGGTCGCATTGCCAACTGGAAAGATGTAGGCGGCAACGATGCCCCCATCGTCCTTCTTTCCCGCGAGACCAACTCCGGCACCCACGTCTACTTCCTTGAAGAAGTTGTCCGCAAAGGGGAAGACAGCGAAGACATTTTTGCCCCGCAAACCCTGCTCATGCCCTCCTCCGTTGGCATCACCAGCGAACTGCGCCGCAACCCCAACGCCATTGGCTACGACGGGCTGGGCTATGTAGATCCCGAACACGAAAAAATGCTGGCTGTGGCACCGCCCGGTTCCACCGACTATGTTTACCCCACCGTCGAATCCGCTTCGTCGGGCCAATACCCGCTGGCGCGTAACCTGTTTATGTACACCGCTGGCGAACCAACGGGTGAATTAGCCACCTATCTCGACTGGATTTTGGGTAGCGACGGTCAGGCCATAGTCGCCCAGCTAGGCTTTGTTCCCCTTACAAACCAATAGGAAAAACGATGGCAGCTCAAACCAATTTAAACAGTATGCCCCCTCAAGATGAAGCCACCACGCCAACCAACTGGCGCGAACTGGTGATTGAAAATTTGATTCGGCTGGCTGGCATTTCGGCCGTGCTAATCATCACCATGATTTTTCTCTTTTTGCTGCGCGAAGGGTTCCCCGCCTTTGTGGAAGTCCCGCTTTCAGATTTGTTTAGCAGCCGTTGGTACCCCATTGAAGACAAATTTGGGCTGCTGCCGCTGCTGGCTGGCTCCCTCATTGTCACCGTCGGCGCAGTTGTCATTGCCGTGCCGCTGGGTCTCACCACCGCCATTTATCTGGGGGAAATTGCCCCGCCGTGGCAGCGCGAAATCCTGAAACCGTTTATCGAGGTTCTGGCCGGGATTCCCTCCATCGTGCTGGGCTTTTTTGGCTGGGTGGCATTGGCTCCGCTGATCCAAAGCATGGGTGCGCCCAGCGGCTTAACGGCGTTCACCGGCTCGCTCATTTTGGCCTATATGGCTCTGCCCACCATCATCAGCATTACCGAAGATGCGCTCTACGCTGTGCCAAAGGAATACCGCGATGGGGCACTGGCGATTGGGGCGACGCAGTGGCAGACGATTTGGCGGGTGGTGCTGCCGGCCGCTCGGTCGGGTATTGTCATTGCGGTGATGCTGGGCATTGGCCGCGCCATTGGGGAAACGATGGCGGTGATGCTGGTAACGGGTAACGCAGCCAACATCCCTGATTTGGGGTTTGGTGCTCTGTTCCAGCCGGTTCGCACCATGACGGCGACCATTGCGGCCGAAATGGGGGAAGTGGCGCAGGGGAGTTTGCACTACAGCGTCCTGTTTGGCATTGGCATTGTGCTTTTTATTATTACGTTTGCCATTAATTCGCTGGCAACTTACTTTGTGGGTGGTGGCAAGCGGCGGCGCGGAGGTCAGATATGACACGTCAACAATCACAACAACTGGCAATTTGGGTGATAACGGCCGTTTCTGCCATCGTCGTCATCCCCATTCTCATCGTCATTCTCTACATGCTTTACAACGGCATTAGCACCATTAGCTGGGAATTTATCTCGCAGCCACCGCGCAACGGCATGACCGAAGGGGGCATTTTCCCGGCGCTGTTGGGAACGATTTTTTTGACCCTGGGAACGGCCGTTGCTGCCATCCCCCTCGGTGTTGGTGCCGCCATCTATCTGGCCGAATACGCCGGTGACAATCGCCTCACTCGCGCCATCCGCCTCGCCATCGTCAACTTGGCCGGCATCCCTTCCATTGTCTACGGCCTTTTTGGGCTGGGGATGTTCGTTCTCTTCCTCAACTACGGCACCTCCATCCTTGCAGGGTCACTCACTCTCGGCCTCATGACCCTGCCCGTCATCATCAGCACCGCCGAAGAAGCCATTTTGTCCGTGCCGCAGGAATTCCGCATCGTCAGCCT
>JAGQGA010000458.1 GCA_020432595.1 Anaerolineales bacterium
CATGTTTGGTCTATTCAGGAGTTATTGTGCTTCAAATTACCCGACCCTCTTCTACACGATGCTCTCTGAACCTACCCTCTTATTTATAGTGGCTTAAATTGCTCAAATGGCTCCTGACAATCATGACAATAATAGATGGCGCGACAAAGGGTGGGGCCGAAGCTGTTTTTGAGGCTGGTGTTGTGGCCGTCGCAGCGGGGACAGGAGGCAATGTCGTGGAAGATGATGTCAAGCTTGCCGCCGTGTGTGGGCGGTGGCGATAGGCCAAATGCTTTGAGCTTGGCACGGGCTGCGGCGGTCATCCAGTCGGTACTCCAGGGCGGCGAGAGGGTGATGTTGACGGTGATGTGGGGGAGGGGGATGTTGAGGGTAGAAACGGCCGTTTTTATCTCCCGCTGCATCACCTCCAACGCCGGGCAACCCGAAAACGTAGGGGTCATTGTCACCGTTACCCGGTCGCCATCCATCTCCACTGCCCGAATTAGCCCCATCTCCACCACCGACACAACCGGAATCTCCGGATCCTTCACCGTCTCCAGCACCTGCCAAACCTTCTCTTCTGTTACAGCCTGCATCGCCATCCCATGTTCCCACCGATTACTGATGACTGAATACCGATTACTACCACTCCGCGCCGGGGTCTTGCCGCGCCACTTCCTGCATCTCTTGCAGCAGCGGGACTAAATATTTGGAATGCTGCTGGCGGCTGGTGGCAATGGGTTCCAGCGTTTCCGGCACTTCCAGCCCCGCCTGGTGCAAAAACGGTAGCACTATGTCCAGCCAACGCGCCTGCAACTGTGCCGAATCAGGCAAAATGCTGTTTGCCACAAGCGCGGCTTCATTTGGCAGCGGTACAAACATTTGCAGGGCAAACGGCCAAAGGGTGTTGAGCGCTTTTTGCGTGCGCCGGTGGCTTTCTTCGGTTCCCAGCCCCAGCCGCCGAATCCAGGCGCTGCTGTGGCGCACGTGGTACAGTTCCTCGCGGCGCACTTTGGCGGCGGCATCCGCCAACGGCCGATAATCGCTTTCCATCAATGCCGTCAGCCGCATCATTTCGGCCACGTCAAACAAATATTGGCGCATCAGCGTAAACGCCCAGTCGCCGTTGGGCAGTTCCACCATTTGGATATTGCAGTAGGCCGAGGCATCGCGGAAAAAGACAAGCTGGTTGGCATCTTCACCCGTCAATTCATGCAGCAGCCCATACCAGACCGAAGCGTGCCCCAATTCGTCCTGAGCCAAATTTGCCAGGGCGATGTCTTCCTCAAGAATGGGGGCGTGACCCGTCCATTCCGAATCGCGGTGCGCCAGCAAGATTTCGTCGTCTGCCATTGCCAGCAGTTGGGCGGTGAGTGCGTGTTTGATTTGTGGATCCATTTATTTTTGCCAGTAATCGGTATCCAGTCATCAGTAATCAGTGACCTGAACTGATTACCGATTACCGATTACTGATTACCGCCTTGCCTCGCTTTACGAATAGCGGTGAAAGTGCGGTAGGCGGATGGGTGGCGGTAGGTTTTGTCGAGGGCGGGGTCGAAGAGAGAATCTATGTCGTCGTTGTCGGTGCTGGTGATGGCACTGTTGGGAACAACCCACCAGACAAACACCTCTTCATCGCTGCCAAAGGTGTGGATGGCTTGTTGCAGGGCGTGGTGGGGGGAAACGGCCGTTACTTCCCCCACATGCCCCACATAGACCATCGCCCGCCGCTGTGACGTTTTCTGAAAAATTTGGTAGCGTTGGGGTTCACCCGTGCCAATTTCAATTTCGGCATCATCGGCCAATTCTTTTGCTGTCCGCATCAGAATGTGGCTGTGGGGAACCACCCAGAGCGCGTGGCACGCCGGCCGCCGCACAAACACCGTCCGCGCATTCAAAATTGCCATTTCGGCATCGGCCGCATGAACCGCCCCCACGCTTTGAAACGGCCGTTCTGCCTTTTCTTGCACAAAGACCTCATACAGCGGCCATTGTGTGTCGTGGGAACTCATGCCATCACCTGTTCGGAGCGGGTGGCAAACGCCGCCATTGCTTCGCGCACCCAACGACCGTTTTCGTGTGCCTCTTGCCGCGCCGCCAGCCGCTCCTTGTTGCATGGTCCGTTGCCCCTAACGACCCGCCAAAATTCGTCCCAATCAATGGGGCCGGTCATCCAGTTGCCGCTGACTTCATCAAAATGGAGGTCGGGGTCGGGAAGGGTGAGATTAACGGCCGTTAAATCCGCCACCATCTCGTTGATAAACTCCTGCCGTAGCTCATCATTGGTCTTTGTTTTAATCCCCCACTTGATCAGCGTGGCCGAATTAGGTGAATCAGAATCATGGGGGCCAAACATCATCAGCGTCGGCCACCACCAGCGGTTAATCGAATCCTGCACCATTTGCCGCTGAAACGGTGTTCCCTGGGCATATTGAATCACCATTTCCTTGCCCTGCTTATGGTGAAACGTCTCCTCGGCGCAAATCCGCACCATCGCCCGCGAATAGGGGCCATAAGATGCTTGCGCTAGCATGGTCTGGTTTTTGATGGCTGCCCCGTCCACCAGCCAGCCAATCACGCCAATGTCGGCCCAGTTGAGGGTAGGGTAGTTGAAGATGGAGGAATATTTGGCGCGTCCTTCCAGCAGTGCGTCCAGCATCTCCTCGCGGCTAATCCCCAGCGATTCGGCTGCGTGGTACAAATATTGCCCATGCCCCCCTTCATCCTGCACTTTGGAAATTAGCACCATTTTGCGCCGCAAATTGGGGGCGCGGGTAATCCACGCCCCTTCGGGCAGCATCCCCACCACTTCGCTGTGGGCGTGCTGCGAAATCATCCGAATGAGCTGCCGCCGATATTCGGCCGGCATCCAGTCGCCCGGCTCAATCTTTTCCCCCCGCGCAATCCGTGCCTCAAACTCGGCCAACTGTTCCTCGTGAGCAAGCATTTTCTTCATACTTCAGCCCCTTGTTATGCGTTCAAAAGCGCAGTTGCTTCTTCTAATAACTGAGGTATTTTGTCACGCACAACTTCCCAAACAATTTCGTCCACAATAACATCATAGCCATGAGCAATAATATGCCGAAAAGCTACAATGCGATCTGCATCACTGATGTTAGCGTAGAAATCATTCTCGATATTTCTTGTTCGCATTAGGGCTTCCCCAATGACAATGAATTGCATGTTAACCGCTGATTTTACAAGTGCGTCATCTGTAAAATCCTCAAATGAAAACCCTTCCGTAAACGCCATAATGTGGTTACAGGCCGTTATAATGTCCAGCAGCAAGGCTTTTGGATCATGCGCCATAGATTGTTGCTCTTTCTGCATTCATATGCTGTTGGAAAATAGGGTTAGTGACAGCTTCAGGCATAATGACATCTACTGGCCGACCAAAGATTTGCTCTAATCCTTCTTTGAGATCAAAGTATCTTTTAAATAACTGGTCTTTGCCTTGAAATGTCACCAGAACGTCAATGTCGCTCTCTGCTGAGAAGTCGTTTCTGGTTGCCGACCCAAACAATTCCAGCTCTTTGACGCGCAAGGCCTGGCATAGTTGCTGTATTTGCAATTCATAGGATGCTAGATCAATCATGCCGTTTATTTTAGCACACGATTATCAAATACTCGCTTGAGTTTGCCGCCTTCGCTGCGGGGGGCTTCGCCGGGGGCAAGGAGCGAGACCTGGACATTCAGCCCCAGTGCTTCGCGCAGGGTGTGGTGGATGGTTTGTTTGAGTTCGTTGGTTTCAGAAACGGCCGTTTCTGCATGACCCCCAAACACATCCGCCCCCACCTCACGGAAAAACCGCTCCGTTACCTCCACCTGCACTTCAATACGGTCTAAATGGTCTTCTCGTGTCACATTAATGCGATAGTGGGGGGAAACGTGGGGCTGCCCCAGCAGTGCCGCCTCAATTTGCGAGGGGAAGACGTTGACCCCACGAATAATGAGCATGTCGTCTGTGCGCCCCACAATGCGGCTCATGCGGGCGTGGGTACGGCCGCAAATGCACTTTTCCCGGTTAAGCGAGGCCAAATCGCCGGTGCGATAGCGCAGCAGCGGCATCGCTTTTTTGGTTAACGTAGTAAAGACGAGTTCGCCGATTTCGCCATCGGGAACGGCCGTTCCCGTCACCGGATCCAACACCTCCACCAAAAAATGATCCTCAAACACATGCGCCCCGTCCTTCGCCTCCACGCACTCATTCGACACCCCAGGGCCAATAATTTCGCTCAGCCCATAAATGTTGACCGCATGAACCTTCAGCTTCGCCTCCAACTCCTGCCGCATCGCCTCTGTCCACGGTTCTGCTCCCAAAATGAAAACCCGCACCGCCAGATCGTCGGGGTCAATCCCCTGTTCCAGCAGCGCGTCCGCCAGCGTCAGCGCATAGGACGGGGTGCAGGCCATGATTTGCGGGCCAAAATCTTGCAGCAGCATAATTTGCCGCGCCGTGTTGCCACCCGACACGGGAATAACGGTCAGACCTAGCTTCTCCGCCCCGTAGTGCATTCCCAAACCACCCGTAAACAGCCCATATCCATACGCATTTTGGAACATCTCCCCCGGCTGCGCCCCGCTGAGAGCAAAGCAGCGTGCCACGACCTCCGCCCAAATGTCAATGTCATTTTGCGTATAGCCCACCACTGTTGGCTTGCCCGTTGTGCCTGAGGAGGCGTGGGTACGGCTAACTTCGTTTAAAGGGAC
>JAGQGA010000459.1 GCA_020432595.1 Anaerolineales bacterium
GGCCTTATTAACGAAGTGGTGGCTGATGAACTGCTGTTTGATCAGGCATGGGGAGTGGCGCAAAAGTTGGCGGCTAAACCACCGGCGGCTCTGCGATTAACCAAGGCATTATTAAGGGAAAACGGCCGTTTTACCCTCGAAGCCATGCAGCGTGAAGGGGCACATTTCCGCGACCGTCTGCAATCGCCCGAAGCCATTGAAGCGTTCACCGCCTTCATGGAGCGCCGCCCGCCCGACTTTTCGCAATTTAGCTAGTATTGGGGAACCATAAGAGCAGCAAGATTTACTATGTGGCTTGGGCGGTATGATTGATTTATTGCCTACTACCAACCATCTATTGGCTGAGCTATGGCATATTATAGAGAATCACACCGTCAATATCATACACGTCCACACTCCACGTTCCGCCTCCGGGTGTTGGCGGAGAGACAAGCTTACGTCCTCTAAAGGCAATCAAGTTGCCGGTTTCCAGGGCGGTTTCCAATAAACTTTGTAGTCTGAGTTCGACCGTAAGAACCACCACCGTCTTCCCAGGCGTATCGCGCAGAGTCACCACGGCATGGCAACCTGTATACGTAGTCAGGGCATAGCCCTCGATAAGTATGACATGCCCAAACAACGTAACAGTCTGAGGGGGAGTCAATTGGGAAACGTCAAACTGAATTCCTCTCTCTAATATTGGCTTGTCCACTATCCCCATGCTATTTTCTCCTTTCGCATTTCAGTGCCGCATGTCACTGTGTTGCGTAAAATTTATCCACATATCTCAACCGTTTGTCTCATGCGGATGGTGATGATAAAAACGGCCGTTAATGCAACCAAATAGAAAGCACCATAAATCGTCTGGAACCCTTTACCCATCATATAAGCCAACGGCGTAAAAACGATCAGCAGCACAATCATGGCGATTGTCCACAGACGCAGCGTTTTAAGGTATTGAGTATTGGTTTTGTGGTGGCGGGCAGTTTGTGCTAACCAGGCCAAGAAGAGGGCGAAAAAGAGGAATTCGGCCGGTTCGAGGAATTTGGTAAACCACGTTGGTGGGTTTGAATTTTGCCACAGGTTCACCCATCCACCCAGCGGCCAAAGCAGTTCTATGCCGTTGAACCAGAGCAATAAATCGAGGGCAATATGCAGGCCGATGCCAATTCCAAAACCCAAACCAAGCGTCGCCCAGCGCGGCTGCTTGATGGCTTTGGCAAGGATGGTGAAAACAGCCAACACAACCACAATAGCAAACAGGCTGTGAGTAAACGTGCGATGTAGACCGTGGATATTCCACCTGGCAAGCGTGGCGACGGCTACGGCATAATTGTCTAGATCGGGGAACAAACTTCCGAGAATGATTCCCAGCATCAACCATTCCCGTTTTGGCGTGATTTTACGGGTTGCTGCACCAACCAAAGCATGCAATCCAGCTTGTGCCATGTCTACCCCCTATGTCTTGGTCAAGTACAATGGTTATTAGACAAAGACAGAAAAACAAGTCCGGTTCTATTTGCGAAGCAAGGTGTTTCCTCGATGGGTTTGCCTCTAGAACACAGCCCCTTGCAATGGCAGTATAGGTAGAAGGCTGAATGGGGGTCAATGACAAATGACCGTTGCTGGCTGGACAAATGTCATGTTTGCTGAGAGAACAGCGACTGGGAAAAATTCCCTCTACAACCCAAGTAAGTTAGCGTGAATGGGAAAGAAGGATGAAAAACGGCCGTTTTTCACCCACCTAAATCATGCAAACGCAAAATCTGCCCTGGTTCCAGCGTCAACCTTTGGCGGCTGATAGTGCCAACAAAGCCGCTGCCAGGGTCTGTCCAGTAAAGGGCAACTTCATGCAAACCAGGCGTTAACGGCAGCTTGGTGTATACAGGGTCAGATTGGAAGGCAAAGAAGGTGTCGGCAGCGTAAACGGTCTCCCAGAC
This sequence comes from Anaerolineales bacterium, assembly GCA_020432595.1. Next base: position 1,920 of record JAGQGA010000459.1, read on the forward strand.
CACCTCGCCATCTACCTCCAGGCGCAGGGGAATATCCTGACCGCTGCGCCACAAGTCGGGTCGGTAAAGCATGGCCCCAGGGCCACGCAGTAAATACTCGGCTGGGTCGGCCAGCGTAATTTGCACCACCGCCGGTGGGTCAGGGTACGGGGTAAATGGCAGCCCCGTCAACCAGATTTGCCCTAGCAGCACAAGCGCCAACAGCACTGCCCCCGCCAAAACGTTGCGCCACGACAACCATTGGAACATCGCCCGCCCTTCCAAATAGCTCGGCTTGGCTTCTGGCTCGTCCTCATCAGCCGTTGGAATAGGCGTGGGCGTTAGGGCAAAAGCAAAATCATCAGGGGGCAGCCAGGCAGCAGTGATAGGCACATTGTCATAGCGACGGCGCAGGCGTGGAACACGTTCGTTAGTCACGCGCTGCTCTTCCAGCATGTTGCCCATGCGGTGTAGGCAATCATAGGGCGGGCAGCCAACCACTTCAACCTCAGCCACCCCATTTGCCAGGGCATAGGGAAGCAGCGAAGGCTGTACCGCGCCAGTACAGGGCAGTACCAACACCTCAATCGCTAGTTCATCGGTTTGCACCCCGTGCAAAAAGGGCGCAGCCCCCTGGTCGGCGTGGCGCTGGCAGGTAAAAATCACTTTGGTAGGCTTGGTGCCCGGGCGTACGTTTAGCTGCGCCAGCTTCTCATCCAGCAAGTTTTTGGCACTAAAAGGATGTAGATCGCCAACTTCAATGGCGTAAAAATCATCGCAAGAGCCGATGCAAACGCCACAACCTACACATTTAGCGGGATTGGCAACGGCCAGCATTTGGTGACCGGAATCATCGTCCCGGTCTACCATTTGAATGGCATCATAGGGACAGTCACGGGCGCACTTGGTGCAGCCGGTGCAACGGTCGTTAAGAATTTTAACCAGTGCCGGAGCGGGAGCAGTACGGGGCTTTAACCAAGGCAATGCAGCCGCCACCAAGGTTGCCAGCCACATAAACGCCCACAGCCAGTTAGCCCACGGGGTTTCGTTGAGGGGCAAGTAATAGAGATAAACAGGGTCGAGCAGCACCGGGCCAGGCAGTTGGTCGGGATTGAACCAGGGAAGTAGGCCGGAGGGGAAGAGGGCAGAGATGATGAGCAGGACGATGGCTGCGCCAAGCATCCAGACGGGTTCGGGAAACCAACGGGGGCGGGCCAGGTGGCGGATGTGGTAGAGGTAAAAAACGGCCGTTATCACAAATAACCCCACGTGCGCCACCAAAATCAACAGCATAATCGGCCAACTTGTTTCCGTCAATTCCGCTCGCACCAAGGCCACCATATAGCCAGCCGCCCACGGTGTTAGCTGCTGTAAAAAGGTGGTAAATTGTTCGTTGATCAGCTGCGCCCGCTGATCCCAAATAAGCCAGTAGCCGGTCACACCCGCCAACCACAAAATAAAGGTCATGGCGATGCCCGTCAGCCACGCCAGCCAACGCGGCCCACGAAAACGCTCCATAAAGAGGATGCGAAAAGCGTGAAGCAGGGTAGTGATGACCAATGCCCCGGAGGCATAACGATGAACAGCCCGGATAGTTCGGGCAATAAACGGTGCCTCGATCCGGTTTACAACGGAATTATAGGAATTTTGGAAGCCGTATTGGAAAAAAAGAAAGATGAAGAAGCCGGTAAGGGCGACAACAACGAGCAAAAAGACGGCGATGGTGCCGGTGTGGTAGAACGGATTAAGCTGGGTTGCACCAATGATGCGGTTTAACGGCCGTTCCACCGCCAACGCCAACCGCTCCAACCCCCGCGCCCAGCGGCTGCGCGGCCTGTGCCAATGCTTTGTCATGGGAACAATGAACAAGCAACAAGTAGCAAGTCAACACTGGCAACACAACTTGCCATCTGTTCCTCGCAACTTGCAACCCCTTACAACGATTGCAATGCAACCTCGCTTTGACGAGCCTTATGATATGCCCACGCTCCCTGCGCCCCGCGCACAAAAAAGTAAGCGAAAATCAACGCCAACGGCACACCAATAAAAGCATGTTCCCCCACCCAAAGCACGGTTTTAACCGACAGGTAATAGATGGGCAAGATAATGGCTGCAAACCGATTCTTACGATGAACACCGTAGACGAGCAGCCCCATAATAAGCAAGTCAGCAATATTCCAGGGGTCAATATGAGCCAGCCCGGCGCCAGAGGCATAGACTAACGTTAGCATCACGGTAACAACGATGGTGATGATACCGGCCACAACGGCATCTTTAATTGCTTTCTCAGCTTGGGTCAGGGTCATCGAAACCTCTCCTCTTGGTATGCGTACGGTAATCGGTAATCAGCACGTGACTGATTACCGATTACGAATTACTGACAACCGCTTTATGGTTCTACAATTAGCTTGCCTTGCATGGCAGGGTAATGGCCGGCCACGGTGCAAATAATGGTATATTCACCCGGAGCGGGAGCCGTGAAGGCACTGTTATAGGTGTCGCCACCAGCAACTACACCAACATCATAGCTAGTGATACCTTCGGCAATGGTGGGATCAACCGTATCGGGTATGGTTGCACCTTCTTTAACAATCGCCCAATTATGATCCAGGGTGCCTTTGTTTATTGCCGTTACGCTAACCACGCCCCCCGTTTTCACAGTCCAGACATCTTCGTCCTCGGTTGAAGCGCCATAAAAAATGTCGTTCATGACCACTTCAATAGATTGACCACCGCTGCCAGAATCGGCGGGTTCGTCCCCACCGCCGCATG
>JAGQGA010000045.1:0-14156 GCA_020432595.1 Anaerolineales bacterium
GGCTGCTAGTGCCGTCACTCTTTTTTGGCTCGATGGTCGCCGCCATTTTTGCCGCCCTCTTGGGCTACACCCCCATGACGCTGGTCATTCCGGCCATGACCGCCAGCCTCGTCTCCATCGTCAACGTGCCGCTGGCCGCCATTTTGTTCACGGTGGAGGTGTTTGGGGCGCACTACATGCTTCCCGCCCTCATTGTGCTGGTGGTGACCAGCATCTTGGCTCATGACCACACCATTTACCGCACGCAGCGCGAAAAGCTGGGCAAGCGGCAGCTTTTGCCCGGCATCTCCACCCGCCGCGTCAAAATTCCAGCGCACTGGGCGGGCAAAACGCTCATTGACCTCGATTTTCGCAATCGGTTTGAGCTAAACGCTATTGGCCTGCTGGAACTGCAGGGGGTGGATGGTATTCCCCACGTGCGGATACAGGATGCCTCAACGACGGTGCTGGAGGAGGGGGATATTTTGGTGGTGTTGGGAACGGATGAGAAGTTGGCGGGGTTGGAAACGGCCGTTCGTGCCACACAGGAAACAATAATTGATGCAGATTAAACAGCTATTAACCTATGATCAATCTGGCGGGGGAAAAACGGCCGTTATCGAAACCACGCTGCCCCCACACGCCCATCTGCCGCTGACCAGACACCCCGAAGAAAGGCTTTACTACATTCTCGATGGGCGCGGCATCATGAGCATCTATGACCCCGCCCCAGAGGGAGACGTGTACGAGCTGCGGCAAGATATTGCTATCTACCTAACGCCCGGCATTGATCACGAAATCATCAACATCGGCGATGGCCCCTTGCGCTATATCACTTTCTTGGTCAAAGGCGGCATTGTCCCCGACGGAGGTTTGAATTGGGCGGCGGTGAGCCAACGGGGTGTGGTGGTCGAAGCCCCAGTTGTCGGTTCAGGGGTTGCTGTCACCAAAGTTTTAGATGAGGGCAGCAACCCTTCCCAGGACGAAGGCCAGCATTTGCGAATCCGCGATATTTGGCTGCGCCGTCCGCAAAAGTTTGCCAACGCCGAACACCTGACGCTGGCTCCGGGACGGGCTACGCGGCTGCACACCCATTATGACACCTGCGAAACCAGCTATATTCTTTATGGCGAGGGGGTTTTTGTTTGGGATGATCAGGAAATCCCTTTCCAGGCGGGGTCAGTTGTTAGCTATCCGCTTGGCGTGATGCGTAAAGTGATCAATACGGGTCGCTTTCCGCTTGCCTATGTCCTTATCGCGTCATTTCTGGATTAACCAACTGCCCTAGCACCCCCGCCAGCCGCCGCACGCCTTCCTCAATTTCTGCTTCCGCCACGCCGCTAAAGCTGAGCAGAATGGAGGGCGGGGCAGTTTTTTGCAGGTGGTAAGGGGCACCAGGCGTAACACCGACCCCACAAACGGCCGTTTCTCGCACCACCGCCCGTTCATCCACTCCCTCTGGCAAATAAACCAGCAGGTGGGTGCCGCCTGCCACCCGCGAAAAGCAAACCTTGTCGCCAATATGTTTGTCCAGGGCAGTCGTCAATGTCTCCCAACGCTTCTGGTAGACGTGGCGAAGCTGCCGCAAATGGGTTTCAAAATGCCCTTCGCGCATAAAGTCGGCTACGGCCACCTGGTTGTGCAGCGGGGTGTTGCCATGAAGCAGCCGTTTAGCATGAATAAACGGCCGTTTCAACGACATGGGCAATACGACATACCCCAATTGCAACGCCGGGAACATCAGCTTGGACAGGTCGCCCAGATAGACTACATGTCCGTTTTCGTCCAACCCTTGGAGAGCAGTTAACGGCCGTTCGCCATAGCGCAAATCCCCATCCGTGTCGTCCTCAATGATCAGTGCCTGCTGCCGCTTGGCCCAGGCCAGCAGTGCCAGCCGCTGCGGCAGCAGCAGCGGCCCACCGTGCGGAAATTGGTGGGCGGGGGTTACAAGTGCCAACCGCGCCCGGCTTTCTGTTGGAATGGCCGATACGGGGAACCCAGCATCGTCAACAGGCAGAGGGCTTAGCTGTGCCCCGTGCGCTTGCAGCAATCTATAGGCTGCCCGGTTGCCCGGTGTTTCCACCAGCACTTCATTCCCGCTTTGCAGCAGCAGTCGCGCTAAAATATCAAGTGTCTGTTGTGCGCCGCTGACCATAACAATCTGTTCTGGCTGGCACTGCACGCCGCGCTGCCGCATGAGATGGCTGGCAATGGCTTCACGCAATGGTTTGTAACCAGCCGCTGAACTGTTGCAGGCTAACAGATCATCCCCATTATTCAGCACGCGGCTCATGGTGCGCCGCCAAAGGTCATAGGGAAAACCGGTGGCGCGGATTCGCCCAGGCGTAAAATCAATCTCAAATGGGTGATGGCACTGGGGATGCGGTGGGCGGTTCGTGAGTTGGGTGCCCCAACCAGATAAGGATGGCTGGAATGGTTCTGGCTTGGCTGGCAGCGGCCATTGACGGCCGTTTACGGGTAAATTGTGCGCTACATAGGTGCCAGCCCCGGTGCGCCCCTCCACAAACCCTTCCACTTCAAGCTGTTCATATGCTTGCAGCACGGTGACGCGGGCGATGCTGTGAACGGCAGCCAGCCGTCGCGTGGCGGGCAGCCGTGATCCGGCGGGCAGGGCACCATTGAGAATTAACGGCCGTAATTGGCGATAAATTTGTTGGTATAGGGGAATCGCACTATGTTTGTCTAGCTGTAATGAAATGTCCATGATGTTTGCTACGATTTGTTACAATACAACTCAGGTTGCCGAAAGTTAAAAAGTTTGACAGGTCTTGCCACCTCATCTATCCTCCATAGAAAAGGCACACAGACAAGCTGATTATGCACAGGAAACGTTAAGATTCAAATTTCAATTATGCCATATCGAAGCAGTGAAAAGACTAGGCAAAAAAAGGACACCAAGCGCACGGCCATGATGCAAGCGGCTGTGCATGTGTTTGCTGAAAAAGGGTACCATGCTGCCACCGTGCGCGATGTCGTAAGGGCGGCGGGGGTCGCCATTGGCACGTTTTACTTTTATTTTCCTGACAAAGAGACGCTTTTTGTTCACTTATACGAGGAAACGGCGCAATTTTTGTCCCAAACTATTCGCCAGGCGGTGAATGGGCGCAGCCAGTTGCCGCACCAGATTAGTGCCGGGCTACAGGCATATCTCAACATTGCTGAGTATGAGCCAGCGGTGGTGCAACTGCTGCTGGTGGGGGGTATTGGGGCGGTGCCGTCGCTGGCGGCCAAGCGTACCGAGTTCCGCGAAAGTTTAACCACCATTTGGCAGCGGGCACTGGACTTGGCGCAGCAGCAGGGGCATATTCCGGCGCAAAACACCCGCCGCGTGGCGGAGGCACTGACGGGGGCGTATGATGAGGTGGTGCTGAATGTGATTGGGGATGGGAGTGGGGAGAAGGAGGAAACGGCCGTTGAGGAGATGATCCTCTTTACCCTTCGCGCTGTGGGGTATCGGGCAGAAACGGCCGTTTCTGCTAATCAAAGTTAAGCCAACTCATCTGCGTAGACAATTTGGAAAAGAGAGGGGTCAAGCGGGGAAGACCAACGGCCGTTTATCACCAACTCCGCCGCCAATTTGCCAATCGCATCCGATGGATGGGCACTGCCGCCGTTGCCGCCCGTCACCAAAAAGATACGCTCATCTACTGCCCCAATAAATGGCTTGCCGTGGGGCGTGTAGCAGACCACACAGGGCTTAAATTGCCAGCTTAGAAATTCTGTGTCAGGCATCATCTCGCGCAAAGCCGCTTGGAAGGCTGGTAAGTAGGGGTGGCTGGAACTGGTAAACCAGCGACGCAGGTCGCCCAGGGTGGGCAGAAAATGGTCGGCGGGTGTGTTGCCACCCAGCTTGAGATAAAAACGGCCGTTTGGATAGCGAATCGGCGGCAGCAAATATAAATCCCCCAAAATTTCTGACCCAATTTTGTAATTGACTGGCGGCATCTGGCGTAGTTGCGCTGCCGTCTCTGGCGACACTTCGGCCAAAATCGTGGTTTCCGTTTTATTGACAATGTGGAGCGGGCGGGGCAGCAGGTCAAAGCAGTTAGCAAAGGCACCCGTTGCCAGCAGCACTTTTTCCCCTGTGTAGCTTGTTGTGCCATCGTCGGTGGTGACGGTGACGTGGCTGCCCTGGTTTTGCACGCGGGTGACAAGGTGGGGAATAACGGCCGTTTTTTGCCCCATCGCCACCGCCAACTGCGCCCGCACCATCTCACGCGGGTTGATGTAGCCCGTTGGTGCTCCTTCCCAAAAAATATTGAACCCGGCCGGAAAACGAAGCGGCAGTGGCAAATCCGCTTGCGAAAACTGACGCACGTTGTCGCCGGCCGCCACATGATATGGGTAAATATATTCGGCCGCCGGAGGCGACACCGTTAGCAGCCCCACCGGCTCATAAAAACCAACCCCGCTGGCCGTCTCCAACGCCCGGTACTGGGCAATCGAGGGGCGGTCAAGCTGCGCCCACACTGCATCCGGCCCATTGTAGGTGGCAATACGTCCCTGGTCGTAATGGCTGCTAAATACGCCAGGGTGGTTAACCCAATCTTGCGGCTCATCAGGCCCAATTATCGCCACCTTGTCACTGTGCTGGCTCAAATACCGCGCCGCCGCCGCTCCAAACAGCCCTTTCCCTACAATGAGGTAATCAAACATAGTCATAAGTTAGGTGCCTCCTTGTTCCCTGTTACTTGTAACCTGTCGCCCGATTCTTCTCCACATTTTAGCCTCTGCCCCATGAATCGGGTAGAATCCTGATTGAGGTTCAAGCATGGCTATTGATTATTTGACGATTGGACATATTTGTCACGACGTAACGCCAGATGGATTGGTAACGGGTGGCACGGTGGCGTATTCGGGGCGGACGGCGCAGGTGTTGGGATGCAAAACGGCCGTTCTTACCAGTGCCCACCCCGATGATGATTGGTTGGCCGCGCTGGGTGACATCGAGCTATGCCGCATTCCCGCCGCCGCCACCACCACCTTTGAAAATGTCTACACGCCAAACGGCCGTATTCAAACCCTCCACCACGTGGCCGACCGCCTACTCGCCAGCCACATCCCCAGCGACTGGATGCACCCGGCCATTTTGCACCTTGGTCCCCTGACCAACGAGGTCGAAGCCGAGATCGTCTATCAATTTCCCAACAGCCTCATTGGGCTAACGCCTCAGGGGTGGATGCGACGCTGGGGCAGCGACGGGCGTGTGTTTGCCCGTGAGTGGCCGCTGGCACAAACAATTTTGCCGCTGGCAACGGCCGTTGTGCTCAGCGAAGAAGATTTGCTTTCCCCTGAAATGCTTACCCAGTACCGCGAATGGTCGCGGCTGCTGGTGTTAACACGCGGCTGGGCCGGCTGCACCGTCTTTATGGGCGACGAAAACCGCCATTTCCCCACTGCAAAGGTAGAGGAACGTGAATTTACTGGCGCGGGCGACATTTTTGCCGCCGCCTATTTTGTGCGGCTGCACCAAACGGGCGGCAACCCGTGGGCAGCGGCCGAGTTTGCCAACCAAATCGCCTCGCAGTCGGTAACGCAGGCGGGTATTGATGCCAAAATGGCGCAAATTCAGCGGTATTTGGAAACGAGAATTTAATAACTTATTGGAGCATAGAGAGTAGAGATTGAAGACCATCTCAATCTCCAATCTCAGTTTTTGGGATAGTAAAAATCGTAAAGACCTATGACCAAAATTTATGCGGTCGTGAATCAAAAAGGTGGCGTGGGTAAAACAACCAGCGTCATCAACCTGGGTGCGTATTTAGCCAGTTTGGGGCAGCGGGTGCTGATGGTGGATATGGATCCGCAGGCCAATGCCACCTCTGGCTTTGGCATCAACAAATATGAGTTAGTCCGTTCGACCTATGATCTACTGTTGCAAGAGATTGGGACGGAGGACATCATCGCCACTTTATCTGAGTTTAAGGTGGATGTGCTGCCGGCGCATCCGCAGTTGGCGGGGGCAGAGGTGGAACTGGTGAATGTGATTGGGCGGGAGTATCGGCTGCAACATGCGCTGGATCGGCTAAACGGCCGTTACGACTACATCCTTATTGACTGCCCCCCCAGCCTCGGCCTGCTCACCGTCAACGCCCTCACCGCCGCCCGCAGCGGCGTTCTCATCCCCGTCCAGTGTGAATATCTGGCACTTGAAGGGCTGACTCAGCTTACCCAAACCATCGAACTGGTCAACAAATACCTCAATCCTCAGCTTCACATTCGCGGCCTGATGATGACCATGTACGACAGCCGCACCAACCTAAGCCGCCAGGTGGTGGAAGAAGTGCGCGAACATTTTCCCAAGCGGGTCTTTCGCACCATCATCCCCCGCAACGTCCGCCTCAGCGAAGCCCCCAGCTATGGGCAGCCCATCAGTGCCTATGCCCCCAATTCGCCGGGGGCGATTGCCTACAAGGTGTTGGCGACGGAATTGTTAAAAGGTGATAAGGCAAAGGAAACGGCAGCATGAGCAAACGACGAGGACTTGGCCGCGGGCTGGGTGCCCTGATCCCCAACGAAAATTTACAGGCTGAGCCATCAGCCCAAAGCAGCGTACAGACCGTGCCGGTCGGTTCCATCCAGCCCAACCCCCATCAGCCGCGCATGATGATGGATGAGGACAAGCTGACGGAGTTGGCAGATTCAATCAAGGAGCATGGTCTGATCCAGCCGCTAATTGTGACCAAGGCCGGGGAAGAGGGGTATTACCTCATCGCCGGGGAGCGGCGCTGGCGGGCTTCGCAAAAGGCGGGGTTGACCCAGGTGCCGGTGGTGGTGAAGGAAGCGACGCCGCAGGCGATGCTGGAATTAGCCATCATTGAAAATATTCAGCGAGCCGATTTGAACCCGCTGGAAGAGGCGTTTGCCTACCAACAGCTAATGGATGAGTTTGGGCTAACGCAGGAGCAGGTGGCGCAGCGGGTGGGCAAGGGGCGCTCGACGGTGGCAAACTTGGTGCGGCTGCTGGGGTTGCCGGAAGCGATTCAGGAGGGGGTGTCAAACGGCCGTTTGTCCGGTGCCCACGCCCGCGCCCTGCTGCCTCTCCCCACCCCCGACATGCAAACCCACGGCATGGAACTCGTCATTGGCCTGGCACTCAACGTCCGCCAAACCGAAACCTTGGCAAAACTACTGCCGCTGGGTCTACCTGAAACCGTCATGGAAGCTGTGCTGCTGGGCAACATCAGCCTTGGTCATGCCCAAGCCCTGGCGGTGCTGCCCACCCCCGAAATGCAGAGCAATGTCACCAGCCAAATCATTGCCCGCCAGCTTACCGTGATGGAAACCGAAGCCCTGGTGAAGCGGTTGCAGGCCAAGAAAAAACCCGCCGCCAAAATCAGAACCAGAATGCCGGCCGAGCTTGTCTCCCTGCGCGACCAGTTTGAACACGCCCTCGGTACCCGTGTTAGTATTGAGAAAAGCGGTAAAGGGGGCAAAATAGTTCTCCATTACTACTCGAATGAGGAGCTGCAAGCAATTTACGACGCGATTATTGGTGAGCAGGAATAGGCGGTGAGACTACAAGACTGAAACTAAAAAGGTTATCCAAGATGTCGCAGATTTCGCAAATGCAAGAAAAATCTGTGTCATCTGCGAAATCTTGGATGTTGCTCCTCATAAAAACCCCTTTCTAAATTGGCACGTGTGAAATAATTCACTTATACTCTGGTTCCCACCATTTGCTGCGGCCGCAAGCACCGTTTCGGTGCTTCTTTTTTGCGTGTTGCGCGAGCAAAACAGATTTTTGATTGGGAGAAAAGAAACATGGAAACGCTGGAATCACTCCAGGCACAGTATGAAGCCGTGAAGGCACTTGGTTTAAAGCTCAATATGCAGCGGGGGCAGCCGAGTGATGCGGATTTTGATTTGTCGAATGGGTTATTAACGGCCGTTACCGAAGACACCGACCTCACCACCCCCAGCGGCATCGCCCTACGCAACTACCCCGGAGGCGTGGCCGGGTTGCCCGAAGCGCGGGAACTATTCGCCCCCGTTTTGCGCGTCCGCCCCGAAGAAATGATCGTGGGCAACAATGCCAGCCTCGAACTCATGGGCGACGTGCTGATGTGGGGCTTGCTGCGCGGCCTAAAAGACAGTGACCGTCCCTGGGTGCAGCAATCCCCTAAAATGATCGTCACTGTTCCCGGCTATGATCGCCACTTCCACATTTTGGAGCAGCTTGGCATTGGTATGATCCCGGTGGAGATGACCAGCGAAGGGCCAGACATGGACGCGGTGGAAGCCATTGCTGCCTCTGACCCGTCAGTGAAAGGCATCTTTTTTGTTCCTACCTACAGCAACCCCACCGGCGACACCGTTTCGGCGGCCACGGTGGAACGGCTGGCGGCAATGAAAACGGCCGCTGCCGACTTCACCATTTTGGCTGACGACGCCTACGCTGTTCATCACCTGACCGATACCCCCGCCACCCCGCCACCCAACCTGCTCCGCGCCTGCGAAGCGGCCGGGAACCCTGACCGAGTCTACCTTTTTGGCTCTACCTCCAAAATTACCTTTGCCGGAGCCGGGGTTGGCTTTATGGCAACCAGCACCGCCAACGTTGCCTACATCAGCAAGCTGCTGGGGGCAACCACTATTGGCCCCAACAAAATTGAGCAATACCGCCACGTTCGCTTTCTCACCAGCTACCCCGGCGGTATTGCCGGGCTGATGCGCCAACACGCCCAACTGCTCAAACCCAAATTTGACGCGGTGCAAACGGTGCTGGGCGAAGAATTGGGCGACAGCGGGCTGGCAAGCTGGACAAACCCGCAGGGTGGCTACTTTGTTAGCCTGGACACCGCCCAGCCGGTGGCTGACCGGGTGGTGGCATTGGCAAATGCGGCCGGGGTCTCCCTCACCCCCGCCGGAGCGACCTACCCCGGCCAAAAAGACCCCCACAACCGCAACATTCGCCTGTCCCCCAGCCGGCCGCCCGTAGCCGAGGTGGAGCAGGCGATGAAAATTGTGGCGTTGTGTGTGAAGTTGGCTTCGGCGGAGTTTTCGGCCGGTAAGTAAGGATAAAAAAGACCGAGTTTCTGGCGAAAACCCGGTCTTTTTTGATTAAGATGGGGGGAGAGCCGTTTTCTCCCGCATCTTGCCACGCCATTCTTTGCTGTGTAAGCGTCTGTTTTGACCGCTTTGTCATACAGGCATCTTTCTGCTCCTTCATTATCCCCTTTCGGGTCTTGCTCTGTCCCTTTTTTGACCTAGTAACAACTTACAGCAATCTGTAATTAATTTTTTAACGCAACACCGTTATAGTACTATAGTACTATTAATTTTGGATATTTTCATTGTCCTTACATGACATCTACGTATTCAAAAGCCCGTATTTGTCACAACATCATCTTCCCTGGGAAGGAGGCCAAAACCATATATCTAGAAATGCTGCCAATGATTAGATTACAGTAAATTGGAGACAGAAATTAAAAAATAAATGAGGAATAAAATGAAAAAGCGACAGTTGATGATAAGTTTTCTGATTGGTGTTGTTGTAATGAGCATGGTAGTTGGAACAGCTTTTGCCAAAAAGCCCTTAACGACCCTGCTATTTGACGAGGTTCCCTTTCAGCCAATAGATGGTCTCAAGGTCAATGGCGTAGACTTTCAGTTCCAAGTTAATGGTACACCCTCCAATGATGCTCGCTACAATACTGCTGGGCTACCGCCTTTGTTTGAGTACGTTCAGTGCCCGTGTCTCGAAGGCAACTCACGAGGCGTGTTAACAATGACCTTTGACAAACCAACAACCGAGATTGAGTTTGGGGTTGCACTCAACACAGTATTCCCCTTGCCAGAAGGTGTAACGGTTGAGCTATATCGGCCAGGTGCTGGAATGCTTCGTCAAACAGTCTCTTTGGAAACCTCTAATGAAATTTTCTTTACCGAAGGAATGTTTAGCTATTCTGGCCCGGCCGTTAAAACCATGGTTATTACATTTGATTGGTTTCATGCTGCTCGATTTATTCTAGACAATCTAACCTATCATGAACATCCTAACTCCTAAAGAATAGGAATTAGTAGCTAACAACGAAGGCTGGGAAGTAATCTAAGAAACTTTCTTACTTTCCCAGCCTCAACCTTTTATCCGTCAATGTCTTTGAAGATTTGTTTAAGCTTTACGTATTTTGGCCGTGACTAATCTGTAGCCAGCATCCAGGAATGACACGCCTAGAATGGCGTGGTTTTTTGTTGCCCATACGCCGCTGGCGAGGTCATTCTGCAGCTTTTGCAACCCCTCGGACAGGTTTTTGATTTTGGCAAAAGGCGACATGGCTTGTCGCACCTGGCTGCTGAGATACGCTTCTGGCCGCTGCCAGAAGGAGGTGAAGAAAGCATCTTAGCAGAAATATCTTATAATTAGACGGAGTACACAGACACAAGAATTTCTCGTTCAGCTTTTTGCTGGCCGCGCACCGTTTCTTCAATTCGCTTCAAAACATTTGCAGCGTAATAGCGGGTGCCGCATTCCGTGCAAACGCCAGCCGGGACATGCTCGAACAAGATGTAGGTGTCTTTAAATTTGCGGTAGAGCGTTACCTCTTTTTCCACAATACTGCCACCGCAATACTCACAGTTTTCGCCATCCCAAAAACCAGTTGTTTGATGATTGTCACTCATAGTTAGAGCTTGTCCTCATAGACGGTAATCACCCGGACTTTATTTCCATCAGTGATTCGGCACACAACCCCAATAGGTCGCCCATCAAGTGCAATACCAATGACTTCAAATTTGTCATCTTTAGGCCATGTGCGACGGATTTTGCCGTTCAAAAGACCGTGTTCAACGTCATAGACCGTAAGATCATCTTCCATGGCCTCATCATCTGCATGTTCGGTCAAATAATAGAGGCCATAGCGAACCAGTGCTTGAATTTGCTTGATCTTACTCAAGAGACACCTTGCTTTTATCCTTCCACCATGTTTGTTAGATCAAGAAACCGCAATTTCTCTACATGCTACAGATAGATTACCATGCGATTACCCTTTCGACAATGGGGTGTGTCAGAGTTTGGCAACCCCTTCCACAGATCAAATCTGACCGCTAAGAACCTGTCTGAAAAAGAACTCTTAAAGGTCTTATCAGACCTTTCTCACCTTGGCCGTGATTAACCTGTAGCCAGCATTGAGGAATGGCACACCCAGGATGGCGTGGTTTTTTGCTGCCCAGACCCCGCTGGCAAGGTCGTTTTCCAGCTTTTGCAACCCCTCAGATAGATTTTGTATTTTGGCAAAAGGCGACATCGCTTGTCGCACCTGGCTGCTAAGATACGCTTTTGGCCGTTGCCAAAAGGCGGCGAAGAAGCCGTCTTGGCAATTGTTGGGTATTTGCAGCGGAACCATCTTCACATCGTCAAAATGTTCCGTTAGCTCGGCCAAATCGGGAAAAATGGCTTTGTCCATCTCGTGGATTTCCGGAAAGTAATCTCGCGTTAGCCAAAACGGCTCCGAGGTGGGGTCCCAAGTAATGGCGACAAACTTTTCCGTGGCCACCCGGTTTATCTCCCCAAACGCGGCGGCTCTATTGCTCCAATGGTGCATGGAAAGCACTGTCATGGCGTGGGAAAAGCTGTTGTCGGCAAAGGGCAGCTTTTCGGCAAAAGCCTGCTCAACTGGGTAAGCACCGCTTTTCCTTTGGGCAATCATTTCCGCTGACGGCTCCACTGCCACCAAATCCACCCCCGCTGGTTCATACGACCCTGTTCCCGCACCAATGTTGACGATCCGGGTTGCCCCCTTCAGCTCCGCATAAAGCTGTTGGGCGATTTGGGGGTCGGTGCGGCGCGTCACCGCGTAGTTTGTGCCAATCTGGTCATATAATGGATTCATCACTTTCCTCAGCTATTCCTGTTTGTTTAACATAAAAATTGGCTGTCAACCCCCCAAACGCTCTCGTATAAACATGATGCTGCTCCGTCTCGATGGTCAGACGGTCGTACACTGGCTCGTGCTTTTCCCACCCCAGCTCCAACAGCAGCCGATGAGCTGGCTTTGATGGCGTGGGGAAAACGGCCGTTTCCCGCCCACACCACAACCCCCGCTCCCCCGCCAACTGCACAAACTCCCGCCCCGCCGCCACGGGTAGAATGAGACAAAAACGGCCGTTTTCCCCCAACAGCCGCACCACACTATCCAGCAAATCCGCAAACGACAGCGTTGCCGTTTGCCGCGCCTGCCGCCGCGCTAAATCGGGAGCCGCCAAATGCTGGTCGGCGGCAAAAAAGGGTGGGTTGCTGACAATCAAATCGTAGCGGGTGGTGGGGTGGAAGTCCTGAACGGCCGTTTGCCACACCCGCACTCTCTCCCCCCACGGTGATGCCGCCCCATTCTCCGCCGCCTGCGCCGCTGCATCGGCCTCCAATTCCACAGCATCCACCCGTAAAGCCGGGTTCCGCTGCGCCAGCATCAGCGCCAGCAGCCCCGTCCCCGTGCCAATGTCCAGCGCCCGCTGCCGCCCCGCCACATCCGCCCACGCCCCCAGCAGCACCCCATCCGTCCCCACCTTAAACCCACACCGCTCCTGCCGAATGGCAAACTGCTGAAATTGGAATTTTTGCGCTCTCTTCGTGTTCATTCACCACTTTTGCATTACAATTAAGAAAGCAATAGGAAGATCAATCGTTAGACAGGATTTCCAGGATTATGATCTCGAATCCTGTAAATCTTGTAAATCCTGTCAAAAATTCCTCCATTGCCAGAAATTCCGATTGTATTGGAGAAGGTATCATCATGACAACCGACGAATCCACCATTGGGCTAGATTTTATTCGCACCCGTGTTGTAGAAGATTTAAAAAACGGCCGTTTTGCCGGCCGTGTCCACACCCGCTTCCCCCCCGAACCTAACGGCTACCTCCACATCGGCCACGCCAAAGCCATCTGCGTTGACTTCGGCGTGGCGGCCGATTACGGTGGCCTTTGCAACATCCGCTTCGACGACACCAACCCCACCAAGGAAAAAACCGAATACGTAGACGGCATCCTCAACGACATTCGCTGGCTGGGCTTCGATTGGGAAGACCGGCTCTACTACGCCTCCGACTACTTCGAGCAGCTTTACGACTGGGCCGTGGTGCTCATCAAAAAAGGCAAAGCCTACGTAGACGATCTCAGCGTAGACGAGATCCGCCAATATCGCGGCACCCTCACCGAACCGGGACGCAACAGCCCCTACCGCGACCGCTCCGTCGAGGAAAACCTAGATCTCTTTGCCCGGATGCGGAACGGCGAATTCCAGGACGGCGAGAAAGTGCTGCGGGCTAAAATTGACATGTCCTCCCCCATCATCAATCTGCGCGACCCCGTCATGTACCGCATCAAGCACGAAGAACACCACCGCACTGGCGACAAATGGTGTATCTACCCCATGTACGACTGGGCGCACGGCCAATCCGACTCCATCGAAGGCATCACCCACTCCCTCTGCTCACTCGAATACGTCAACCATCGCCCCCTCTACGACTGGTTTTTAGATGAACTCGGCATCTACCACCCGCAGCAGATCGAATTTGCCCGGCTGGTGCTCAACTATACCGTCCTCAGCAAGCGCAAGCTCATCCAGCTTGTCAACGAAGGCCACGTTAGCGGCTGGGACGATCCGCGTATGCCGACCCTGACCGGGTTGCGGCGGCGCGGCTATACCCCCGCCGCCATCCGCAACTTCTGCAACAGCATCGGCGTTGCCACCGCCAACAGCACCGTAGACATCGCCATGCTCGAAGCCGCTATCCGCGACGATCTCAACACCATCGCCCCCCGCGCCATGGCAATCCTCGACCCGATCAAGGTGGTGATTGAAAATTACCCAGAGGACATGGTCGAAGAGCTGGAAGTGATCAATAATCCGCAGGACAAGGACAGCACCGAAACGCGCATTGTTCCCTTTTCCCGCGAAATCTACATTGAGCGTGACGATTTTCTGGAGAATGCCCCCAGCAAATTTTTCCGGCTGGCTCCGGGGCGCGAGGTGCGGCTGTTCAAAGCCTACTACATCACCTGTGCCGACGTGGTGAAGGATGAAGCGGGCAACATTGTGGAGCTACGCTGCACCTATGATCCTGAATCTCGCGGCGGGGTGACACCCGACGGCCGTAAAGTCAAAGGCACCATCCACTGGGTTTCTGCCCCTCACGCTGTGGAAGCGGAAATCCGCCTG
>JAGQGA010000045.1:14250-16213 GCA_020432595.1 Anaerolineales bacterium
TTCCTCGACTATATCAACCCCGACTCGCTAACCGTGCAAACGGTTAAGGTGGAGCCAAGCCTGGCCGAAGCCAAGCCCGGCAGCCGTTTCCAGTTTATGCGCCAAGGCTATTTCATTGCCGACAGCGAAGACCACACCCCCGAAAAACCGGTCTACAACCGCACCGTCGCCCTGCGCGACACGTGGGCGAAGCTGCAAAACGGCTAAAGCAGCGATTAGAGATTGGAGGTTACGATCCTTCACCAATCTCCAATCTCTAATCCCTAACCTGGGCAAGCCAGAACCAAAAAGCATGGTAGTTATTCCAGCTCTTGCATTTGATGTTGCCTAAACTGCTTGCTTGGTGTACAAGAATTCGATTGTTAAGGTACTAAAAGTAACAGATGGAAAAACCAATCGCATATCTTCCGATAGATCGCAGCCTGGCATTGGCAGAGGGGCGGGAGCTGCCGGAATGGGCCGATGGCACGGTGCTGGTGGCCGACATTTCCGGGTTTACGCCGCTGACGGAGATGCTGGCGCAGAGGCTGGGGGATAAGCGCGGAGCGGAGGTGCTGACCGATTATTTGAATCAGGTGTATGATGGTCTGATTGCCGAATTTTCTGCTTATGGGGGTGTTGTGATTGGCTTTAGCGGGGATGCGATTACCTGCTGGTTTGCCGGGGATGAGGGGCTGCGGGCGGCGGCGGCGGCGTTGGCGATGCAGGGGGTGATGGGGCGGTTTGCCAACATAGCGGATGCTGCATCTGGGGAAGAAGTAAAACTAGCGATGAAGGTGGCACTGGTGCGGGGGCCGGTGCGCCGCTTTGTGGTGGGGGATGCGGGGTATTTGCTGCTGGATGTGATGGCGGGGCGGACGTTAGATCTGCTGTCGTGGGTGGAGCATATGGCGTTGCAGGGGGAGGTGGTGGTGGGGGAAGAAACGGCCGTTTCCCTAACCCCTCATCTTATCATCAGCCAATGGCGGCTTGACGAAGAATCCGGCGAGCGCGTTGCCATTGTCACCGGGCTGAACACCATGCCGCCGCTTTCCCCCTGGCCGGCCGACATTGATCTGACAGATGAACAAATACGACCCTGGGTATTAACGGCCGTTTACCGCCTCCTCCAAACCGGGCAAGGGGTTTTTTTGGCCGAACTGCGGCAAACGGCCGCTTTGTTTTTGCGCTTTGGCGGCATTGATTACGACCACGACGAAGATGCGCCACAAAAATTAGACAGCTTTATTCGCCAAGTAGAGCAAATTTTGCAGCAGTATGACGGCAGTTTGCTCCAGCTTACGCTGGGGGACAAGGGGAGCTATTTGTATGCCTCCTTTGGTGCGCCCATTGCCCATGAGGATGACGTGGCGCGGGCGGCTTTGGCGGCTTTGGCACTGCAAACCTTGCCGCAAAAGCTGCCGTTTTTGTCGCCGCTGCAAATTGGGGTTACATACGGCCGTTCGCGGGTGGGGGCGTATGGCAGCAGCCAGCGGCGCACCTATGGTGTATTGGGCGACGGGGTGAATTTGTCGGCGCGGCTGATGCAGGCGGCGCAGCCGGGGCAAATTTTAGCCAATGAGGTGGCCTATAAACGAGCGTCGGCCGCTTTTGTTTGGGAGCAACTCCCCGCGATTCGGGTGAAGGGCAAACAGGATGCGGTGGCGGTGTACCAACTGCTGCGGCAGCGGCAGCGGCAGGTGGGGCAGTCGCTGGAAGCGCGGTTTCCCCAGCCATTGGTGGGGC
Organism: Anaerolineales bacterium; assembly: GCA_020432595.1. Next base: position 15,976 of record JAGQGA010000045.1, read on the forward strand.
GGCCGTCGCTTTTAACGGCATTAGTGGGCAAGCTGCGGCAGGTGGCGGCGGGGCAGGGGCAGTTGGTGCGGCTGGTGGGAGCGGCCGGCATGGGCAAAAGCCATGTGGCAGCCTATGTGCTGGGGCAGGCGCGGGTGATGGGGCTGGAGGTGGCGGTGGGGGTGTGCCATAGTATGCAGCGAACGGCCGTTTATGCCCCCTGGCGGCAAATTTTTTACACCCTGCTGGGTTTGCAAGA
>JAGQGA010000460.1 GCA_020432595.1 Anaerolineales bacterium
CCTCGACCACGCCGGCCGGGTTCAACCCATTAGCCTCGGCCATAAACCAGGGACTAAATCGGAGTTCAATGTAGTCAATGCCCTCGTTCTTGGCATCCTCCACATTTTCATATGCCACCCGATAGCAAGCGGCTTCATCCACCAGTACACCCGTCTGCCATTTGAACTTCTCAAAGAAAGCAAGCAAGCCGGGTTGGGGTTCGGAAACTTGAACAAACGGCCGTAAATCCTCAACTGTCCACCCCGGCAAAGGCAAACCATGCTGCCGCCCTAAATCCAAGATCGTCGTCAGCCGCACGCTGCCATCCAAATGGCGGTGCAAATCAATCAGGGGGAATTTGGGGTCAATATTCGACATATTATCACGCTCATAGGCTGCTTTGGCGGGTACAAGTAACAGGTGGCAGGTGGCAAGTTTTGTTTGCAAGCGTGACTTGCCACCTGCAACTTGCCACTTGCACGACTGGACACCGCTTACAGCTCCCCACTTTCCAACAATACCATGATTTTTTCCAAATAGGTCGTATCCCGGTCAGGCAGTTCGGGAACAATTTGCGCTCCTTCTTGCCAAAAATGCTGCCGTCCACGCCCCATGGCCTGGCCGTCGCCGGTGTGCATATCCAGGGCATAGTCGGGAATGGTGGGGCGCAAACTGCCATTCCCCACCCCGTGGATCAACCAATTCACCATCTCATCGCTAGAGCGATCTTTCTGGCAGCCGCACAAATAGCGCACGGCATGAACGGCAAACAGCTTGCGTTCGCCCACGCTGCGGTCAAAGCGGCCAAGCATTTGCACCAGAGCGTTGATCAAAACGGGAGCGTTGAGTTCGCCAAAGCCAATGTCTTCAACGGAAATCACCATCAGCCGCTGCCACAAATAATCTTCTAAGGACGGGCTGGTAATGACCATTTCATACGCCAATAGTGCCGCATTCTCGGCATGGCCGCGCCGAATCTCTTTTTGCAGTGCCGAAATTACATGGTCAGCCTTGAAACCGTTGGCGGTCACTACTTTTTGCCAAGGATCGGGAGGTAAGAGAGACATTTAGAACTCCTGCGGGAGAGCGGAGAAGCGGGGGTGCAGAGGAGCAAAATCCCCCCTGCTCCCCGGCCCTCCTGCTCCCCTGCCTTTAATAAAGACCCGCTTCCATCAGGGCATGGAAACGGTCAGTATCTACTTCCATGACGATAGAGGCATTAGGGGGTGTAGGACGGTTAGTGCGCCATTCAACGGCCGTTTGTCCCCGCTCATACTGCCCTTCCAGCCCAATCCCCACATGTCGCGCCACCGCCTCACGCACGCAGTCTGGCTCCACCGCCACCGACAATGCCAGCGCATCTGCCGCCCAAATCATATCCTGATGGTAATATTTTCTGGTAAACGCCAACGCCCCCTCCGAAACCGCCTTAAAAAAGCGGGCACGCGGGGTGTCCATATCAAACCACCGCTCCAGCAGGGCAGCCGGAATCCCATTCCGCAGCGTCACTTCCCAATCCACCAGTTCCAACATCTTGCCCGCCTTCCCCCACGATTCAAACACCACATGCGCCGCTTCAGGGTCAGCAAAGATGTTAAATTCGGCCGTTCGGTTCGACGTATTCCCCCGCCCTGTCACCGCTCCCCCCATCACCACCAGCCGCTTCAACTTATTGGGCAGTTCCGGGTCAAGTTTCAGCGCCACGGCAATGTTGGTCAAGGGGCCGATGGCTACGAGCGTATATTCACCCGGTGCATCATTCGCCATCCGCAGCAGTGCCAACGACGCATGCTCACTTTCCGCCTGGCGCACCTTTGGCACCAACCCAATATCACCAAGCCCATCATGTCCATGAAAATGAGAGGCATCTTCACCAAACATTACCAAAGGATAAGCACAACCTGCGTAAACCGGAATGTCTTGCCCCGTCACCTCCACAATTGTCAGCGCATTACGCACGGTGTGGTGCAGCCCTACATTCCCACCCACAGCCAACAAAGCCTCAACTTTGGCATTGGGATGAGCCGTTGCCAACAAAATCGCCTGGGCATCATCTACGCCAGGGTCAGTATCAATAATCAATCGCTCCACGGTTCCTCCTGCTCATGGGTCAACGTCGCACATTACCCACTTTGGTTAATAATCATGATAAAGTGTACCTCTTTTGGGCAGAGAAAAAAAAAGCCCCTGGCAACTTGGCTAGGGGCTTTGGGTCATTCATGCTTTCCTATTCAATTTTTTCAATCTTAAGATAAGGGAATTTTACCCGAGCGTTAGCTGTATTCTTGACGCTTACCTCAAGGCCAAAATATTTGCCAATACCCTCGGTCGCAATTCGATCATGGCGCACCTGACCAACCCGTTCATCCCGGATTGCAATTTTAATGTCGCCATCCGGCTCAATACGCACATCTACCTCATTCCAGCTATTGGGGTTGATGTCCAGCTTGATCTGATTCCAGTCAATCAACGTGTCAACCAGCGGCTCATCGGAAGCATCGTGGCCTTTCACCCAATCCAGACGATATTCCCAAAAATCCTTCGTACCATCGCGCCAGCGAAGGCGCAACCGATAGTAATTGGTGAAACAACTGGTGTAGTCAGCATTGGGGCAAGCCGTCCCATCCCAATTTGCACCAAAGATGATGGCAAACGCTTGACGGTCAGAAATGGGCGTGTTGTTAAATTCGTTAAAGCTGGCCTCTGTCTCAATGTTCACCGGCAAATCAGGCATCAATCTCAGCGGAGAGGCCAACATATACTCATTGGTGTCCTTCACAATCAACTGCAAAACACCATCTGTTCGATAGGCCAACTCCCACTCAGCCGACGATTCTGCACTGGTGCGGCGCATGGCCCAACCGGATGTGCCATTGACAAAATCGTCAAAATAATCGGCGGCAACCGCCTGGACATTTGACCAAGGCCCTGGCTGTAAGCCTATCAAGGCGCGGACACGATAGTAATAGGCGTTGTTGAACGAACGAGAATGGCTAAAGGTGCGTGAGCGGGTCAGCCCAACATTAAAGACCGTGGCGTTGTTAAACTCTGCATTATTGGCTTCCTGAATCTCATAGCTCGTTATGGTACTTACGCTTGCACTATTCCAGTTGACAGTCCAAGTGTTATCCTTGGTGGGGCGAGAAATGGGGTTAAGCCGCAGCTGGGGAATGCCTTTGTAAACAATAGGCAGATACGCCATCAGTCTATCGGGGACAACAACCTCGACAACCGTGGTGGTGGCACTGGGCGTTGCCACGGGGGCTTCTTGCCCATCCAGGTAGATGTTGGCCGTATTGGTAATGATGGTATCAACAGCCACCCCATCCGAAATGGTAGCGCGGAATGTAATGCTGACTTCATCGCTGTCGTTAATGGTACCGTGCCAGCTAATGACATTACCATCTGCGCCCCAGTTACTGCCACCGTTTTCGACGATCAAGCTGTCAGGCACATAGGTTAATTCGGCCGGCAAGGTATCGGTGACGCTGGCAATGGCAAATTCATTGCCCGTATTTTTGACAGCTATCTGATATTCCAGGATTGTACCCACCCTGGCCTCAGTTTTATTTACGGTTTTGGTTGATTGGCTAAGGTTTGGTGGCAAAAGAGCTGCTTCAGAGGCTCTTAACGCCTGGGTTATGGTTAGCACTAACCAACCAGCTACAACCAGGCTAACTAGTAACAGCCAGTACCGCGATCTATCTCCTTGGACAATTTTTCTGACACTTATCATTTCCGCCTCCAATATTACGGTTCCTGTTTGCAAACAGTTTCGGTTTAGCTACTTCCATTGTTTGATGCCAACCACGTTCAGGGATTTCAAACTGCTGCAAACGATATGTTTACGCAAATTTCACTGAATTGTATAAGTTTGGGGCATTCCGTCAATTTTCGCTGGGCAACGATTGACCTCTGATTTCCCTATCTCTTCATTGACAGGGAAATGGGGGGTCGCTATACTGTGAGTCTAATTGAAGTAAAAGGCTTTGACGAAGACAAGTACAGCTATTCATTTTTCAGAGAGTTGGCGGCTGGTGTAAGCCAATTATTTGATAGCTGGAAATCCACTTCTGAGTTGTCTGCCGAAAAAGTTCCCTTTTGGGGTCGCAAGGCAGACCGGGTACGCCCGTTAAAGCGTGAGTTGAGGCCGGTGGTAAGATACCGGCGAATCCAGGTGGCACCACGAGCCTCCTCGTCCTGGTCGGATGAGGAGGCTTTTTTATTTGCGAGGATAGTGATTATGTTAGACATTAATTTGATTCGGGAAAAGCCAGAGTGGGTCAAGGAGCAGGTGGCAAAACGGAACGACAAGGCTCCGATTGACGAGATTTTGGCGGGTGATGAACGGCGGCGGGAGATTTTGCAGGAAGTTGAAGCACTGCGGCGGCAGCGCAATGATGCCTCGAAGCAGATTGGGCAGTTGATGGGGTCGCTGAAGAAGTTGGAAGCGGCGTTGGCGCGGGCAGAGAAGGAGGGGGAGGAGGAAACGGCCGTTAATGACCTACGCGCCCAACTTGCCGAAGCCGAAGCCAAGATTGAAGCAGCCAAAAACGCCCCCCGTCTCATTGGCGAGCGCATTGCCGTGCTGGATGAGGAGCTACGCGAAGTTGAAGCCACGCTGCAAACAAATTTGTCGTGGGTACCCAACATGCCGCACGAAAGCACCCCGGTTGGCCCAGACGAAAC
>JAGQGA010000461.1 GCA_020432595.1 Anaerolineales bacterium
ACCCAAATGGTGAAGAGGATGGGGTAGATGGTAAACATGGCCATCAGCACCAGGCCGACGACCATCCAGCGAATGGGATACGCCTTGCGGTGCAGCAAGATGATGTTGACAACAACAAGAACGATAAATGTGGCGGCAGCTAGTGGATAGTAGCCAAAAGAAATGACCCGGATGAGGAAGTAAACGGCCGTTGTATCCAAAGCCAACAACAAGATCAAGCGTAAGAATGGCGACACAATAGATACCCCTGTTTTGGGTACCTTGGATTGTGGGATGTGTGGGAAAACCCTATCAGGCACAGAATCACCTTATTCGTTTATTAAACATGAGGAAAATGAAAGCCGCAAAGTTGGTCTTCAACTTTGCGGCTTTTACATTATTAAAATCCGTTATTCGGTGGCAATTTCAACCAGATGTGTTTCCGGATCGTAGGTAAAGGTCACGGTGCTGTCACTGGCTAGACTAAAGGTATAGTTGGGGCCGTCTTGGGCACCATCGGAACCGTAGTTGGTAGTCCAATCGCCGTCTAGCGCCACCTTAAATTCGTAATCGCCTGCAGACAGGTCTACAACCAGAGAATACAATCCATCATCTCCTTCTTCCAGACCCGTGGCCTGGCAGGCTGGATCCCACTGAGCGCCGCAACCAACCTGGTCCTGGAAGGTACCGGGTAAGTTGATCATACCTGCCAATGCCCCACGAATTAAGGCACGAACCTGTTCGGCGGCATCGCTCATCGCTTCTTCAGCAGTTTGCTCGCCAGTAACGGCCAAGGTGATGCCATTATCGGCCGCGCTCCAAACAGAACCCATTTCGGGTATATTGGGCATGGGCATGGCGTTGGCGCCAGCCAGGCCCATTGCTCTCAGATCGGGATCATCGGTGGTTTCCAAAACTGGGATATAAGCGGATGGCCGTAAACCGGTTTCGTACAGCTTCTGCATCACGTCTTGCGTGGCCACAAACTCGGTCAGGAACGCCTGGGCCAGCAGCACGTTGTCGCTAAACGGATTGATCATGAAGCCTTGCACGCCCAAGAAGGGGGCACCGTCATCGGGGAAGCTTTCGGCCACGGCATAGGGGACACCAGAGGCACGAATGCGATCCAATGCCCACGGCCCAGCCATGAGGAAAGGAATCTGGCCCGTTTCAAACAAGGAATGGGCCGTCTCGTAGTCAAACGTTTCGGGCATGAGCCCTTCTTCAACGGCCGCCGTCATCCAGGCAACCGCATCAACCTCACCCGCGCTGTCCAGACCGACATCATCGGCATTCCAGGCTCCGCTATCATCGCGGCCAAAGATGTAACCACCAAAGGCTGTTTGGATGGGCAAGGCATTGTAAAGTGGGCCGGTGGAAACGGCCGTTGCATACTCAACCAACCCTTCTCCCTGTAAGTCACGCCCAATTTGCAAAACCTCATCCCAGGTGGCCGGGGGTTCAGAAACCAGGTCGGTGTTGTAGAAAAAGCCCAGGTTTTCAGAAGCGTAAGGCAAACCGTACAGATTGCCATCGGTATAGGTGAACGCATCCAACGTAGACGGCACAAACTGGTCTTCGATGTCGCCCAATTCAATCGGCGCCACCAGACCGCTTTCTATCAACGCGCCCAGCCAATCATGTACACCAATGTAAATGTCCGGTCCTTCACCAGCGGGGGCGGCAATGATGACTTGAGAGCGAATGTCTTGCACCACGCCCAGGTCTTCCACCACCAGCTGCACGTTATATTCGGCCAGGAAATCGTCGGCCAGGTCCAGCAAAATGGGAGTACGGGTGTCGTCGGCCCAAATGGTTAGCGTGGCCACGGGTTCAACGGCGGGTTCTTCGGTCTCGGGCTCGGCAGCAGCTTCTTCCGTAGGTTCCGCCACCGGTTCATCGGTGGGCGCTTCCATCGGTTCTTCAGCTGGTTCGTCCGCCGGTTCTTCAACCGCTTCATCCCCAGACGTGTCGACGGCCGGTTCCGCAACATCCGGGGCTGCCGTTTCAGAATCAGCACCGCCGCAGGCCGCTAACACCGTCATAAAAATGAGAACAAAAAATAGGGTGACAAAATGCTTCTTCTTCATTAGGATCCTCCAATTTGTTGTGTAAATGGCGGAAATGAGGTGACGTTCAATCGGCCAGTTACATAAGTTAAAGCGGGAGAAATCGCCAAGTGGTTTTTCAAGGGGTACCCGCTTTTACATGAAAAAGGTAAAGCACGGCTTGGAAATGGGCTGCACATTTTTGTGCATCTTCGCTTGAATCAACACGTGTTGACAGCACGTGTTACGAAGATTATACTTTGCCCCAAAAGAAAGTCAAGCTGTTTACCTGGTGGCCCGATGTGAAAGCTCAAAGGAATTTGAACGACAGTACCGGATAGTGGGCTAGGGGGCTTTCAGGTGAGCAAGTCGCAGTTAAAATGGCCCAAAGTTTTAAAACGATCGTTTTGGGATTTGCTCAAGCCAATCTATTACTCACCCGAGAAAGAAGAAAATCTATGAGAAAATGCGCTCTTTTTAATGATAACTGGCAATTTGCTGCCCAAAAATTAAGTTGGGATGCGCCTGACGAATGTTTTGCCCCTGTCACCCTCCCCCACAGCAACAAACTGTTTGGCCATCACAATGTGGATAACTTGGCGTACCAGTTCATTTCCACCTATCGCAAACAGTTTTTCTGGACAACCTCGCCGGAAGACAACCATTCATTGGTTTTCCTGGATTTTGACGGGGTGATGCTGGCGTGTGAGGTGTATGTGAACGGCAGTTTGCTCTATCAGCACCTCGGCGGCTACGCCCCCTTTTCCGTGGACATCACTCCCCAGTTACGGGATGGCGAGAATATTGTCATCCTGCATGTGGACTCCCGCGAACGCAAAGATATTCCGCCCTATGGCCATTTGGTGGATTATCTGACCTTTGGCGGTGTCTACCGGGATGTCCACCTCCGGCAGGTGAACCTGACCCATATCGACAACATATTCGTGCAAACCACAGACGTCATGCAGCACCCCCGGCTGACAGCCGAAATTTGCTTGAGCCATCCAAAACCAGGTCTTGTCCTGCAAGCGTCCGTTCTTGATTCTGCGGGCTCGGAAGTGGCATCGATTCAAGAGACAGTGGAGTCCCAAATCAACCACCTGGAATGGCAAAATCTGCCCGCTGTGACGCTGTGGTCGATTGACTCACCAACGCTTTACACGCTTCAGGTAACGCTGTGGGTAAACGGCCGTCTTCTAGATGCTTTCTCTACTCGCTTTGGCTTTCGTCAGGCAGAATTTCGCGCGGACGGCCGTTTTTATCTTAACGATGCTCCCCTCCCGCTTTTTGGTCTCAACCGGCACCAGACCTATCCGTACATCGGTGCCGCCGCCCCGGCCCGCCTGCAGCGCCAGGACGCCGACATCTTGAAATATGAGCTAGCCTGCAACATCGTGCGCACCTCACACTATCCGCAGTCGCCCTATTTCCTGGCTCGCTGCGATGAGATTGGCCTGCTGGTATTCGAAGAACTCACCGGATGGCAGCACGTGGGCGATGAAAAGTGGCAGGCGCTTTGCCTGGAAGAGCTTGAAACGCTGATTAAGCGGGATCGCAACCATCCTTCGATTATTTTGTGGGGCGTGCGGGTAAACGAATCAGGTGACAATGATGCGTTTTACAGCCGCACCAATGCCCTGGCTCACCAACTGGACCCTACGCGCCAGACTGGCGGCGTACGCGACTTTTTAGGCAGCTCCTTCTTGGAAGATGTCTACACTCACAACGACTTCTCCAACGACGTGCGCACCCCCACTGAACAACCTCACCTCATCACCGAATTTGCCGGGCATATGTTCCCGACCAAAATCTGGGATCATGAAGAGCGGCTTATTGACCACGCTCTGCTGCACGCCAAAATTCACAACGTACAGTTGGGTCATGAGCAAATCGCAGGGGCCATTGGCTGGTGTGCCTTTGATTACGCCACCCACATCGAATTTGGCTCTGGCGACCGTATTTGTTACCACGGCGTGATGGACATTTTCCGGCAGCCCAAATGGGCCGCCTACTTCTACCAAAGCCAACAAGATCCAGCCCGAAAAATTGTTTTACAAGCGGCCACCCACTGGACAATGGGCGATCGCTCTGGCGGGGGCAACAACCCGCTGACGGTGTTTAGCAACTGTGATGAAGTGGAGATCATCATTGGCGATATCAACGTGGGCCGCTTCCAGCCCAATTTTAGGCAGTATCCTCACCTGTCCCACCCGCCCTTTACAATTGACGGCTTAAATGCGTACAGCGCCTGGGGCCAAGCTCAGTTTTACAATTTGCGCCTTATTGGCTATCTCAACGGCAAGCAAGTGGCTGAGCAGCAAATTGCCAGCAGCCGCCTGCCCAAACGGCTGGAGCTAACTGCCGACACCGACCAGCTCTACGCGGATGGCGCGGACATGACGCGCCTCGTCTTCCGCATCACCGACGAATTTGGCAATCCACTGCCCTACGCCACCAAGGTGGTCACGTTTCAACTGGAAGGCGAAGCCGAGCTGATCGGTGAAAATCCGTTCCCATTGATTGGTGGACAGGCGGCTCTGTACATTAAAGCATATCGCAAACCTGGCCTGGTCATCGTTCGTGCCTTTGCACCCGAACTGCCCGACGCTGAGGTATCCTTGCACATTGTGCCCACGGCAGG
>JAGQGA010000462.1 GCA_020432595.1 Anaerolineales bacterium
TTTTAATTCTCAATTCCCCATTTTCTACGGGTTCATGCGGTTGATGGTGCGGGGGAAGGGGCTGGTTTGGCGAATGTGGGAGATGCCGCAAATCCAGGTGACGGTGCGCTCCAGGCCAAGCCCAAACCCGCTGTGGGGGACGCTGCCATAGCGGCGTAAATCAACGTACCACTGGTAATGCTCCAAAGGCAGTTCGTGTCGGTTAATGGCAGCAATCAGCACATCGGGGTCGCTCATGCGCTCGCTGCCGCCGATGATTTCGCCGTAGCCTTCGGGGGCGAGCAGGTCTACACTTTTGCATATATCCGGTCGGCCGGGCCACGGTTCCATGTAGAACGCTTTAACGGCCGTTGGATACCCATAAACAAATAGCGGCTTATCAAACTGCTGTGTCAGCACCGTTTCATGCGGCGAACCAAAATCGTCACCCCATTCAATGGCAAGCAGTTCCTTTTGCTCCGGGTCATCGGTTGCTTCGCGCAGGGCGTGCAGCCGTGCCACCGCCTCATCATAGCTTATGCGCGGGAAGCCACCTTCGGCTACCTTTTCCAGCGGCGTTAGGTCACGCTCCAACAGTTCCAACTCTGGGCGACGTTTTGCCAGCACTTGCTGCACAATATAGACGATAAACCTTTCCTCAAAGTCAATCAGAGCGTCTAGGTCAAAATACGCCATTTCTGGCTCCACCATCCAAAATTCGGTTAGGTGGCGGCGGGTTTTTGATTTTTCAGCACGGAAGGTGGGGCCAAAGCAGTAGACCTTGCCAAAGGCCATGATGTTGGCTTCGTTGTAAAGTTGCCCCGTTTGCGCCAAATATGCCTTGTCATCAAAGTAGCCCAGCTCAAAGAGGGTGCTAGTGCCTTCGGCGGCGGCGGGAGTGATGATGGGGGTGTCTATGTTGAGAAAGCCGTTGTTATCCAGGAAGTCAATAATAGCGCGTTTGATGGTGGTGCGAATCCGCATAATGGCCCACTGCTGGCTGGAGCGCAGCCAGAGGTGGCGCTGATCCATCAAAAATTCGATGCCGTGTTCTTTGGGGGTGATGGGGTAGTCGGAGACGCTCTGCACCACTTCCACAGCTTCAATGCCGATTTCGTAGCCGCTGGGGATGCCGGGGGCGCGTTTGTTTTCGCGCACGATGCCGGTGACGATGAGGGAGGATTCTTGCCCCAGCGAGCGTAAGGTTTCAAACAGGTCATCCCCGACTTCGGGGCGGAAGGCGACACCCTGGGTCATGCCAGAGCCATCGCGCAGGCGGATGAACAGAAGTTTGCCTTTGTGGGTGCTGGCATAGAGCCATCCCTTGATGGTTACTTGTTGGCCGACGTGGTCGGCGATGTGTTCAATGCGTATTTCTGTAGCCATTGGTTCTCCAGAGTTAGAGATTGGCGATTGGAGATTAACGGCCGTTAATCATCAATCTTGTCTTTTATTTTGCCAATTATAGCAGAAACGGCCGTTAACCCCCACGCACTTCCCATAAAAAGACCGCATAGCTCAGGTGAAAAAACAGCAAGCTATCTTTTTTGTTATAGAGTCGCCAATTTGCGCTCGCGCACCTAGAAAAACAGCGGCAAGGCAAACACAAAACTGCATACGGCCATCCGCCGCACTTTCTCTTTTCAGCGACTCAAATAATGTTGCCATAACAACCGCGCCGCCACGCTACGCCACGGCGCCCACTGCGCCGCCAAATGGTCTAGCTCATCGCTTTTGGGGCGGTGCGGCAGCCCCTTCACCTGCTGCGCCGCCACCGCCACCGCCAAATCGCCGCTCGGCCACACATCGGCGCGGCGTAGTGCCATCAACAGATAAATATTGGCTGTCCAATTGCCAATCCCCTTGATCTTCGTCAGTTCGGCGCGAACGGCCGTATTTTCCAACTCTGCCAGCCCCTCTAAATCCAATTCGCCAGCCAAAATCGCGTGGGCTAAAAAACGGCCGTAGGCACTCTTTTGGCGGCTAAACCCCACCTGCTTTAATGTGACATTATCAAGTGACAAAAATATTTCCGGTGACAATACCCCCGTCAACGCCAGCAGTTTATCAAAAGCGGCTTTGGCCGAGGCCAGCGACACCTGCTGCTCCAAAATGATGTGAATGAGAGTGGCAAAACCGGGGTCGCGGAACCAAAAGGGTGGTGCACCTTGCTGCCGCCACAGCCGCCCCAAATCGTCGTCCTGCACGGCCAGCTCCGCCAATCCCTGCTGCATCGTCGCCTCGTTCAAAATCACAAATGGTTTCATAACTTTTCCATCACTGCACAGACCGCAAATTTATGCTACAGTTTGCCTCGGATTCTAACCAACCACGCCGCTTTTGGCAGCAAACGACAGATTAGTGACAGGTCAATCTCTAATCTCCGCTCTCTTTTGTATGTGATGGATAAACGGCCGTTAACCCTCACTATTCTCAACACCCCCGTCCACTGCGTCAGCAAAGCCGATGTACTGGTTCTGGTGCGCCACTGGCTTAACAATGGCAACCACCTGCACCAAATCGCCACCACCAACCCCGAATTCGTCATGCTGGCACAGCGCGACCTCGACTTCCGCCACATTTTGCAGCAAGCCGACCTCTGCATCCCCGACGGCGTAGGGCTGCTCTACGCCGCCCACTGGCTTGGCACCCCTCTAATCGAGCGCGTCCCCGGCTCCGAACTGGTGCATGATTTGGCCGCGCTGGCTGCCGCTGAAGGCAAACGCCTCTTCCTGCTCGGTGCCGCTCCCGGTGTGGCCGAAGAAGCCGCCGCCATCTTCCAAAGCCGCTATCCGACCCTGGAAATTGCCGGAACCTTTGCTGGTTCCCCTTCCCACGCTGAAAATGATGCCATTGTCGCCCGCATCAACGCCAGCCAGGCCGATCTGCTCTTTGTCGCCTACGGCGCACCCAACCAGGACAAATGGATCGCCCGCAACCGCGACAAGCTGCCCACCGTTCGCGTTGCCATTGGCGTAGGCGGCTCACTCGATTTTGTCACTGGCCGCGCCATCCGCGCCCCGCGCTGGGTGCAAAACCTGGGGCTGGAATGGTTCCACCGCCTCATCAAAGAGCCGTGGCGCTGGCGGCGAATGTTGGCCCTGCCCCATTTTGCCGTGCGCGTCCTCCTCGGCCGTTTGGCATAACCCTTCAAACCCCCTAAAATTTAGCCATTTGACAGGTAGGGTAATCTTGCGAAATTGCCCTGCCGCGTAAAGGATGATCCATGCGTATTTTGATTACCGGTTCCAGCGGCCAAATTGGCACCAATCTTGGCCTGTATTTACAGCAGCAGGGGCACTATGTTTTTGGCATAGACAAACGCCCCAATGGGTGGACAAGCGACATTGAAACGCTGCTGCAAGATTTATCAATGCCTTATAGCCATTTTCGGGGGGGGATCGGCCATGTGGAATATCCTGCCAAACTAGATGCAGTGGTTCATTTTGCCGCCCACGCCAAAGTCCATGAGCTGGTGGAGCAGCCGGATCGGGCGTTGGAAAACATCACCATGACCTACAACGTGCTAGAGTTTTGCCGCCAAAACAAGCTGCCTATCATTTTCAGCAGTTCACGCGAGGTCTATGGCGACATCCACCGCTACATCACCGAGGAATCCTACGCCGACTTTGCCTTTACCGAAAGCCCATATTCAGCCAGCAAAATCTCTGGCGAGGCGCTCATTTATTCCTATGCCCAGTGCTACGGGCTGAAATATCTGGTTTTTCGCTTTAGCAACGTTTATGGGCGGTATGACAATGACATTGAGCGGATGCTGCGGGTGATTCCATACTTTATTCGCCAAATAAACGGCCGTCAGCCTATTACCGTCTATGGCGAGAAGAAGGTGCTGGATTTCACCTATATTGACGACTGCGTGGGCGGCGTGGCTACCGGGTTGCAAAAGCTGGTCAGTGGTGAGATTGCCAACCACACCATCAATCTGGCTTATGGGCAGGGGAACAGCCTGGTCAACATGGCGCGGTTTATTGGCGAAACGCTGGGTGTGGAACCAGATATGACGGTTGAGCCATCGCGGGTGGGGGAAGTGACGCATTATGTGGCGAACATTGGCAAGGCGCGGGCACTGCTGGATTACACGCCCACAACCTCGCTGCGGGAGGGGATTGAAAAAGCGGTGGCATGGTCGCTGGATTGGTGGGCAAAGCATCCGGGGTAGGTCAAAGGGCGTATGCAAGGGGCAAAGGGCGTATGCAAGGGGCAAAGGGCGTATGCAAGGGGGTATGCAAGGGGCAAAGGGCGTATGCAATACGCCCCTACTTGATCTGGGTATAACCCAGTGTTATACTCTCGCTTATGAAAACAGCAATTTCTCTTCCCGATGCACTTTTTGAGCAGGCTGAACGTGTTGCTAAGGTGATGGAGATCAGCCGCAGTCAACTGTATGCTCGCGCTTTGCAAGCGTATTTAGCCAAACATGATCCTGAGAGTATTACCAAGGCATTTGATGCCGTGTATGAAAATGAACCGTCTGAAATGGATTCAGTCGTGATGCAATTACAAATTGCCTCTCTGCCTAAAGAAGAATGGTAACAATTCAACAAGGTGACATTTGGTGGGCGGATTTACAGGAGCCGCAGGGTTCTGCGCCAGGCTACTATCGCCCCGTTGTGGTGGTGCAGCGGGATGAGATTAACCGCAGCCAAATTCAGACGGTTGTTTGTGTGA
>JAGQGA010000463.1 GCA_020432595.1 Anaerolineales bacterium
CGCAGCTTTTAACGCTGCAAATCAATCAATAATGGGGGCATTATGGCATACAAAGAGGGCTATGTCAATACGTTCTCATTTTTATGTAGTCTACACGTCCCAAATTCCACTTCCAACACCCGGGGCATAAAACTGCTCCGCCAAGGACGCATTGCTTCGCAGCACCGCTCGCTGGTTGACATAGCCCTTGTCCGTCATTTCGCCTCGGTCAAAGGCGGGTGGCTCGGTCAAAATGGCAAATTTGACAATGCGCTTGCTGCTGCCCGTTTCGTTTTGATTGTGTTTTTGCAAAATGGTGCGGAACAAGGCAACAATTTCGGCCATGTGGAGAAAGCCAGCGTCGGTGGGATGTTGGGCTGATGCAGCGGCAAATTTTTCACGCAGAGCGGCTACGTTGGGGATAATCAGGGCGTTGACAAACGGCCGATTTTCCCCCGCCAGCACCACTTCCAACAAATACGGCTTGCCCAGCGTGTTAATATTGTTGCGTAGTTCAGCATTGCGAACCCACACACCGCTGGTGAGCTTGAAATCTTCGCCAATACGGCCGTTAAACAGCACCCCCGCATTCGGATTGGCCGGATCCGCAAACGCTACCGCATCCCCTGTCTGGTAAAATCCTTCTTCATCAAACGCCGTCGCCGTCGCCGCCGGGTTGTCATAATATCCCTGGGTGATATTTGGCCCCGTCACCCGCACCTCATACCGGTTTGGCTCGGCATCGGCTACCAGCTTCAGCGTGGTGCCTGGGTTAGGCAGCCCAATGACACGGATATTGTCGGTGAGCCAGTAAACGAGCGTAGCGCAGGGAGCCGTTTCCGTGGTGCCCCAGGCAGAGAAAAAGGGAATTTCTTCGCCACGTTCCGCCTGCGCCATCTGCTTGATGCCGCTGTAGGTCGCCTGATCCAGCGCCGCCGCCGCCACAAAGATAAATTTGAGCCGCTTGAAAAACGCCCGACGCAGCGTGCTATCGCTTTGCATCCGTGCATAAAGCGCAGCGTAGCTGGCTGGTACGCCAAAATAGATGGTTGGCTCGACGTCAATGATGTTGGCAACGGTGTTGGCAAAACCGGCCGGAGTCGGGTTCCCATTATCAACATGCAGCGTCATCCCGTGGCGCAGTGCCATGTTGCACACAAAGTTGCCGCCAAAGGTGTGGTTCCACGGCAGCCAATCCACCATCACGTCATCACTGGTCAAAAACGGCCAAAGCTGGTGGATAGTGGCCTGGTTGGAACTCATCATACCGTGGGTGACTTCCACCCCTTTAGGCAGGTTGGTGGAGCCAGAGGTAAACTGAATTTTGGCGAGGGTGTGGGAAGAAACGGCCGTAAATCTTTCTTCTCCCGCCGCACTCAGCACCGTTTCCTCGGCAAATAGGTCGCCAAAATCGGCCACCCCAGCGTGCTGGCTGGCATTGCTAAAGGCAAAGAGTTGGCGTTCGCCATGCTCCCACTGCCGCAGCTTGGGCATGTGGATGTTGGCATCCGACATCACCAGCACGGGAGCCTGGGTCACATCCAAAATGTGCTTGATCAGCGACCCCGTTTGCGAGCGCACCGAATAGGCAAAGCTAATCGGCACCACCGGGTGCCCAATCTGCATCGCAGCCAACTGAATCAGTGCCATGTTAATGCTGTTAGGCGACAGCACCGCAATCGGCGCGTTTGGAGCCAGCCCCAGTGCTAGCAACCCGTTGCTCAACTGGTTGACCTTGGCTAACGCTTCGCCATAGCTCACGCTTGCCCAACCGCCGTCGGGCGTGCGCTCCCGCAAAAAGGGTTTGTCGGGCAGATGCGCCCCGTTTTCTCGCAGCCACGTCGCTAAATTGGCTGGATAAACGGCCGTTTCCAAACTATTCCGCAGCAGCAAATCCCCATTTTCTCGCCGCTCTACCACTGCCTCGGCCACCGTTGTCAAATCAATGCCCACCGCGCACCTCCACCACCACTGCCGCCGCCGTATCGCCAGCGGCACAGCCAGTAAACAGCCCATAACCACCGCCTAGCAGCACAAGCTCTTCAATTAGCTCAATCACCAGCCGCATCCCGGTTGGCCCCTGCGGATGCCCCCAAATGAGCGAAGAACCATAATTGTTCATCCCTTCCAGCGGAATGCCAAACTCGCGGCTGAGAAAAACATCATTGACGGCAAACGGGTTGTGGGTTTTGATCGCTTTGATGTCGGACAGGCTCACGTTGGCCTGCTGTAACACTTTGCGAATGGCGGGGGCGTTGGCCTCCGGCATGTGGCCTTTGCGGGCGCGCCCCTGGGCATAGGCCAGCAGCTTTATTTCAATGTTAGGGTCTTGACTCAAGGCTTGCGCCTGCTCACGGCTAGTAACAATCATCCCGGCGTTGCCATCGGCAGGGTAGGTTTGGCCGCCAAAGGTGACGGTGCCATCGCGCAGCACCGGGCGCAGTCGTGCCAGCCCATCGGCCGAAGTGGGGAAAACCCCTTCGTCGTCGGCAACGGTGGCGATGACCTTACGCCCGCTCGGGTTTACCTCGACAGGCGTGACCATGTACCGCTTATGAAAGGCAGCGTTGTCTTTCAGGGCTTCCTGGTATTGGGCGTGGCGAATAAGAACGGCATGGTGCTGCTCTTCGGTGGTGATGTGGTGGGCGGCAGCCACATTTTCGGCCGTTTGCAGCATACTGCCCCGCGCATGTGGGTCTTGCTGGAAGTTGTCCCACACCCAATCCTCGGTGTCCGGCCGGCCGCCAGGCCCCATGGGATTGGGGTAACTTAAATGCGGCCCATTGGAGGTACGGTCGGCCGTTAGGCACAAGATCACCTCGTCCGTATCGGCTTCCACCGCCTGCGCCGCGCTGCCAATGACCTGCGCCGAGGTGGCGCAGGCTTGGGCAAAAGTTGGCCCGGTAATGCCTTCGGCACCAATCAGCCCCGCCACCCACGGTGCCCCATAAAAAGATTGGGGAGCAGGGACGGTGTTGCCCAAATACAGGCTGGAAAAGCGGTCGGGGGCAATTTGGCGGGCTGCCAAGGCTTGTTTGGCTATCTCGGCGGCAAAGGTGAGCGCATGTAGATTGGCGAAGTTCCCCTGCCATTTGACGAAGGGGGTAGACCAATAGCCACCATAGGGAACATAGCTGTTTTGGAACATGATGTTGTCTCTCCTGACAGAAAACCAGTGCGGTTGGTGAAAAATACCAACCGGTAGGTATTTTAGCCAAGTGGGATAATTTGTCAATGAAACGGAAACGGCCGTTTTGACCCTCCCATCTCTACATCACCAACATCACCACCCCCGCCACAACAGCACTCACCACCACCGCCCCAGCCATCCCTTTTAGCGACGCATAAAAGTGGAACGCATAATCCTTATACCCCGCCGCCCCTTCGGTGCCGGGCAAAATCGCAAGGCGCGGCTGGATGGTGACAAAGATCAGCCAATCCAGAATCAGCAGATCAAACAGATTGAACAGGTTAAAAATGAGAAAGCTGCTCCAAAAAAGGTCACCAAAGGTAAATTGGGCAGGGTGTGCCTGCACCCACTGCCTGGCGGCCACAATCACAATGCCTAAAAAGAAGCCCAACACCAGCGGGGCTGCCACCCATTTGAGCCGCTTGGCTTTGGTGCTCATGGGGCCAAACTGCGCCCGAATATCCGGCGGGTAATCATCCAGCCACATTTCCGGGTTTATAAACAGCAGCGTAAGAAAGGTGCTGCTCATGACCAACGTCAAAATCGCTCCATAAAAGAAGCTGTGGCGCAACAATTCACTGCTCATATACACTCGGTTTCCTTTTCAATGGCTACTGCCCCTGCTGGCAATACGCTTCAATCTCAGCGACAGCCTGTAAATAGCCACCGGCGTTTCGCAACGTTTGCCCCATTTGGATGGCGTTTTGGCGATAGTGGGGCGTGTGCAAAAGCGCGTCTAGTGCTTGGCGCAATTCCTGCGCGGTGACGCGCCCATAGGGGTATTGTTTACCCAGTAAAATGCCGGTTTGTGTTTCGGCCACGCGCTTGCCGTTGAGCAGTTGCTCCACATGGCTGGGTACCACAATTTCCGGCACGCCATAATACAACCCTTCATGGACGCTGTTCATGCCGCCGTGGGTGATAAAAGCGTCCATTTGCGGTAAAAGTTCAAGCTGGGGCACATGGTTGCAGACGACAAAGTTGGCTGGAATGGGGCCGAGTTGGTCAATATTGCTGTTTTTCCCAACTGACAGAATAAACTGGGCGGGATAGTCGGCAAAGGCGGCGAAGACGGCCTGATAGAAAGCGGGATTGAGATGGTTGATGGTGCCGAGGGAGATATAGATTTTGGTGCCTTTGTCTAGCTGTGCCCAGGGGAACGGGACGGTGCGGGTGCTGGGGTTGATGGCGGGGCCGATGAAGCGAAAACGGCCGTTAATCATCCCCTTATTCTCTGGATGAAATTCCCGCGAGGTAAACACAAGGTTCAAATCCGCAAATTCAGTAATTCCCCCCGAATTTTCCTTGCCAAATTCCCGCGCCATTGCCCGTCGCCAGTGCAGCAGCTTTGGCACATGGGGCAAGGCATTCCAGAGAAACCGCAGCATCGTTTGCCAGCCAATGGCACCCTGAGAGCCATCCATGACAAAGGTTGTGATGAAACAGATTTGGGGAATGCGGTGGGTGCGGGCGGCAAT
>JAGQGA010000464.1 GCA_020432595.1 Anaerolineales bacterium
AAAAGCGCGGCCGCTACCACGTTTGGACAGGTTAAGGATTTTATTTTTGATCTCCGCCCCATGATGCTTGATGACTTGGGTGTGATTCCCACCTTGCGCCGCTATGTTGAATCGGTGCAGGAAAAAAGCGGGCTGAACGTTCCCATCACTGTTACTGGGGTTGAGCGCCGTTTAGAGAGCCACATTGAGGTGGCTATCTTTCGCGGAGTGCAACAGTTGCTTAATAATGCGATGGCGCACGCTCAGGCCACCCAAATTCAAGTTTCGTTGGATTTGGCACCAGAATCGGTCACGGTTGTGGTGGAAGATAATGG
The DNA here is from genome assembly GCA_020432595.1 of Anaerolineales bacterium. Next base: position 315 of record JAGQGA010000464.1, read on the forward strand.
GCGTGGTTTTGCCGTAGATGAAGCTCTTTCGCGCAATAACCAGCGGATTGGCCTTAGTACGCTGCGGGATCGCATTGAGATGTTGGGGGGAGAGATGAAGATATTTAGTGGGTTAGGGCAGGGTACACGGGCTGAATTTGCTATTCCGCTCATGGCTCAACTAGAGTTTTAACTGCCTAAAGTTTACTGGGGTTGATAGATAGATTGTGACTTTTTGGAAAAACGAGAGTCTTTTATTAATGGAAAGTTAGTTTTTGGCCTCTTTAGCGAGCAAATTGCTTTGTTCTGATGAGAGTTCAAAGATATAATTTGAAAAAGTTTTTCATAAACGTTACAATGTGATTGGCTTGAAGAAGTAGCATATAAGCTGATTGAGTAGTTCGTAGCTAACAAAGTCGTCTGTCTCATCAGATAATCCTGTAAATTTTCACAAGGAGGTAAAGGCAAATGTTGTTTCTGAAGCGTGAGCGTGGTCAAGGTTTAGTTGAATATGCCTTGGTGCTCGTTTTGGTTGCTGTTGTGGTAATCGCCATTTTGACCCTTTTGGGGCCTCAAATTGGTAATGTATTTAGCCAGATTACATGTGGCCTGGATACGGCTTGTTCATAAGTTTCTGTTTTTTCATCGTCAAATCTATCTAGAAACCTATTGATTATATAAGAAAAAGACCCCGTCATTTTGACGGGGTCTTTTTTTGCCTAGTTGTTAACCAGGACAATAGCAAAGATACCATCTCCATTGACAGGAGTTTGAGGGCTACGGCTGGGGTTTAATGTTAATAACTCCCACGGGCCATTCCGGTCAACTTGGGGGCGAAGGTGTGCTAGACGTAGTGTTTCGAGACTAGCTTTTGTGTCCATTAGTTTGTCGCAGACTTCAATGAGTTGCGCCCGTTCAGCCTCATCTGCCCCCAGAAGGTTGGGATCAAGTTCAAGTAGCGAGACTGAGGCAACGGTTTTGCAAACAGCTAGTTCATCATAGTTGATTATGATGCTACTGTCTTTGGCGGAGCAGGTGCTACTGTTAAGGGGGATGTCCTGTACTTGGATGGGGGGCGAGACGAAGCCTTGGATGCTGTCGGGAACGGCCGTTTGTTGCAGCATCGTATTGTTCGTGACCGGCATGTAGGCGACCAACCCGCTGCAATCTGTTTCCCATTTTGGTTCGATCTCCATTCCCAGCGTGCGGGTCTGGTTGCCGTCTTGCACGGGGGCATGGGCACAGCCCCCACCAGGACCGGAACCCGGTCGCCCAATTTCAATCCAGCGGAGCAATTCATAAGGTGTCGGTGTCTTTTGTGTTTCTACCCACAGCCGCAGAATGCTGTAGGTAGGGAAGGGGATATCGGGGTCAGCAAGGGTGATTGTGCGGTTGTGCTGGCCGATGCTGCCATCGGCAATTTCCCAGGGGCCATAGCAATGGCTGCCAGGGGCGCAAAGTTGGGCAAATACTGCGCCAGGTGTGGCCTGATCAAGCTGTAGAGAAAGAGCCATTTGGGTAATAACGGCCGTTTGTGTGTCCAGGGCCTGCATGGTTGCGGTAAACGCGACATCTAGCTGGGGCTGCCACATGTTAGGCTTAAGGGGAACAGTGGGCACAAACGCACCGCTGTAGGTTAAAGCGTCTGCCTGATACGGTTTGTTGGGCAAAAATTGATTGACCCCCACATAAAGCGAATGGTTATCTTCTTGTATACCAAGCAGGGTAAGCTGCCCACTTAGCTGTTTGCCATCGTTGTAGAGCAATGTGCTGCCCTGATACAAGATGTTGGTAGCCATGTTTGGCCGCTGGCTGTCGCGTTCCATAGTATAAATTTGTGCCAGCTGTTGCCCTGCTGTGTCTGGGCTTTGTACCGTGATGACTGGCTCACCTGTAGGCGGCTCTGAAACTGACAGGGGCTTGATTTTCACAAGATAGCTGGCAAAGGTGGGTTGAGTACCACTAGCTAATGTTTCTGTAAGGGTAACAGGTGGCGGCAACTTTTGCAGATCAAACCAGTTCCCAATCGTTTGCCAGTCGCTTTGCTGGTGAATAGCCCACTGTTGAGTTTGTTGGCAGGTGGGATTGTCGTTGCTTGTCCCCCATAGTTCGGTACGATTTGTGTCGTAGTGCCAATCCATGATTGAGCTAATGCAACTGCTGTTTTCATGGTCGCAGGCACAACTAGCAGGTGTATTGTCCAAGGCCAGGTATTCATCATATAGGAACAGAGCATAGTGCCCCCATTCGTGAACAAGGGTGCGCCAGCCGTCTTGGTCGCCCCATAGCCCTACGTCAGGCCCTTTGTTACTCCAGCCACGCCCTAATGTAATGTGACCAGGGTAGAAGATGAGGTCTTTGAATGTTTGGCCGGGAGGTTGGGGGTGTTTAACGGCCGTTTCCACCATCCCCCCCACATTGGCCGCAGGTCGCCGGTCATTGTCAGCCAGCATCCGAAAATCCGCCTTATCCCACTTCTCCCCATTGGTATAAATTGCCACATCACCAAAGATCATCTGCCCATTGCTAACATTATAAAGATAGCTACTGGCCTCGGTGAAGCTGTGGATGAGCGAAGCACTGGAACTGCTAGAACTGAGGGAAACGATCGGGCTATCCTTTGCTGGTTCCCAGGCCAAGCTAACTAGCGGGTTAAACACCACCAGTGAATTGGTCGTCATGGTTATAGTGCCAGTTGCAGCATCTTGGGTGTTAATGTCACTCGGATTCCAGCTTGTAAGATAAGCAGCGTATCTCAAATCCGGTGGCGAGTATTTTAACTGTAGTGCTGTTACATAGCGACAGCCATCAAGCCAAGACATGACCTGTCCCTTGGCATCGGTACTAACCATCTGTTCCCGTGGCGTTGGGTTTGTAATGTTGTAAGTAGCCTGTTCATGGCAGAAGACACGGAAGGTTTGGTTGCCGAGTGGCGTTCCTCCTGCATCCTCAAAAACAAGTTGGGGCGTGGGCAGAGGGGTAACAAAAGGTGTTGGTAAGGGTGTTACCAAGGCGGTTGGCAGGGGCGTAACAAAGGGTGTCGGTGGTGGGGTGATGGCTATTGTTGCACGTGGGGTGGGAACAGGCGTTGGCGTTTCCGGGCGGTCACAAGCGATTAACATGGACAAAGCAAGAGTGATCAGAATCAATAATTTGACCTGGATGACAGATTTCTTGGCAAACATCTTCTTTCCTCCCTGATTATTCAAACGTTTTGCGTGTAACCGTGTTATATGAAGTAGACGTTTGAACTATGTAGAACATTTCCTGAAATTAGAAGCGATATTGTATGAATAATCAAATTTTAGATAAAGACAAGCAGTTGCTGAATGCTTTAGCCATTGTGGGCTGGGGTAACGCCGATCTCCTATCTACTATTGTAAACAATCAACTATCGGCAGAGTTACTAACCAAGCTGGCATTACATCCGGCTGTCTCCGTTGAAGGTGTCACTTATTGCCTGACAGAGGTGATGGTAAAGCAAAGTCTGCAACATTTTGAGCGGGATGATTATGCAACTTACAAATTGTGGCACCAGCGGGCAATAATGGCTTTGGCAGAGAAGCTGATGCGGGGAGAAACGGCCGTTGAAGCCCAATGGCTGCCCATATACAAACGCCTCGGCAGCACCCTTGTCTCAGACGACCCGCCAGCCTTTTCCGCCCTCGTCCAGCAAGCCGCCCAACTCCCCTTGCAACAGCCACAAAGCCGCCACCTCCACCGCTATTTTGTCGGGCTGGATTTTGGGCTTCAGGAAAAATTTGCGGCCGCATTAGCCACCTTTGCCCCCCTGTTGCAAGGTCCAACACTCGATGACGAAATACGCGGGCGCACCCTCAATTCCCGCGCCATTTTTTACCGTCTTCTGGGGCAGTTTGAGCCATCTTTTGCCGATTTGCAAAGCTGCCTGCCGCTGTGGGACAAATTGGGCAACCAGCAGCGCAAGGGGATGACGCTGACCAATTTGGGGTTTACGGCTTATCAACTCCAGCAATATGAGCCGGCCGAAAGCTATTTGCGCGAAGCCGTTGCCTTATTGGAGCAGCTTGGTGCCCCGCGCCCCATTTATTTGGCAAACATGAACCTGGGTATTTTATACCGTGACTTGGGGTGCTGGGTGGAGGCACAGCAGTGTCAGGAACGAGCGTTGGCTCTACAGGAGCAAAGCGGGGCGCAGGACATGATGGGGCGGACGCTAATCAATATTGGCGAACTGCTAATGCTGCAAGGGGATTTGTCCGCAGCATTACCTAAGTTTGAGGCAGCGGTGACTGCCATGAGTACCCGCATTTGGGAAATAGACGCTCATCTGGATCGCGGCTTGGTGCTGCAAGCACAGGGGAAGTTGGT
>JAGQGA010000465.1 GCA_020432595.1 Anaerolineales bacterium
CGTAAGCTGGAGTTGGTGCCCGAACAGCTTGATTTTCCCCGCTTTCTTAACAGCATCGCGTCATTGATGGAAATGCGGGCGCAGGAAAAAGGGCTGGCACTTGTCTATGAACTGGATGGGGCTTTGCCGGCCGGTATCTGGGCTGACGAAAAGCGACTGCGGCAAATTTTAATCAATCTGCTGGGCAATGGGGTGAAGTTTACTCACACTGGCAGCGTGACGCTGCGCGTGGCGCGGTTGGAAACGGCCGAGCGGGGCAAAGTTGCGCTCCGTTTTGCCATTGACGATACAGGGATTGGCATTGAACCGGAAAACTTGGAAAAGATATTTCAGCCGTTTGAGCAAGTGGGCACGCAAGGGTATAAAGCCCACGGCACGGGACTGGGGCTTGCCATTAGCAGGCGGCTGGTGGAGGCAATGGGTGGTAAGCTGCACGTGGTGAGCGAGGTAGACAAAGGAAGCTGCTTTTGGTTCGATTTATCGTTTACGGAAACGACACCAACGGCCGTTTTGCCTACCCAAACCATCGTCGGATATGTGGGGCCACGCTGCAAGGTGCTGGTGGCCGATGACATCGCCTATAACCGCGTGCTGCTGGTTGATTTGCTCTCGCAGCTTGGCTTTGATGTGGTGGAGGCTGTGGATGGGCAAGAGGCTGTGTCCCAAGCGCAGGAACACCAGCCCGAACTGATTCTGATGGATTTAATTATGCCAGTGATGTCGGGTGAGCAGGCCATTCAGATGATCCAGGCGCAAGAGCGGGACAAACGGCCGTTTATCATTGCCGTCTCCGCCAGCGTCCTTTCTGAAGAAAACCAGCGGCAAGTGGGGGCTGATGCCTTTTTAGCCAAACCGGTTCATGTGGATTCGCTGCTGGGCTTGCTACAGCAGCATATGGGGCTGGTTTGGCAGGTGAATGAGGTAGAAGAAACGGCCGTTTACCCAACCAATGGGCAAACCACTTCCCAAAACCTCCCAACCGCAGCCGAACTCGCCGACCTGCATGAACTGGCATTAAAGGGGGATTTAACGGCCGTTCAACAACAACTCGAAACCATGCAGCAGGCCAACCCGCACCTTGCCACCTTTGTGCAGCAATGCAAAACATTAGCCACCCAATTTGAAGAAGAAAAACTGATTCAACTATTAGAGCAATATCATCTACAGCAAACTGTACTGAACCATGGACAATAACTTTCTTAAAACAGTCACCACCTTTTTCACCCCCCCCATCTTCGATGACGAAGAAAAAAGCCGTCGTGCCCGTTTTTTGCTCATCTTGTTGCAAAGTATGAGCGGCCTTCTCCTGATCGCCCTCATCATCCCCTTTCTCATTAACTCCAACAACTACCATCGTTTTGCCGTTGTCCAGACCTACTTCTTTGTGGCCGTCATTGGTGCCAATCTATTGCTCATCTGGCTAATCCGGCGCGGCTACGTCACCATGACTGGGCTTGGTCTATCCACCGTCACCTGGCTTGTCATTGCCATTGGCTCAATCTACAGCGACGGCATCATGGGGCCAACCTTTCCCTATTTCCTTGTTGTCATCCTAATCACTGGCTTCGTTACCAACACCCGCATCAGCTTTGTCATCGCCATCGCCAGCGTCATTTATGGCATTGTTCTGGTTTGGTTTCATGCACAGGGATGGCAATTCACCCCCCTGCCCCGGTCATTCCCGCAACAACGCTTTTTGCCTTTGTCCCTGGCTTCCTGATTGTGCCGCTGCTGGTTTATCTACATTAGCACAGCTTTCAGGAGCTTTTAAGCCGCATCCAACGTACCGAAGCTGAAAAACGCGCCGCCGAAATTTACCAGATCAGAAACCAAGAACTGCAGCAGGAAATCGGTGAACGAAAACGGGTGGAAAATGCGCTGCTAAAGGCTAAAGAAGAAGCCGAAATTGCTAGCCAGGCAAAAAGCGACTTCCTTTCTAATATGAGCCATGAACTACGCACGCCGCTCAACGGTGTGATTGGCTATACGCAGATTTTGCAGCGCGACACCACGCTCTCGTCCTCGCAGCAGCAAGCCATTGAAACCATTAGCCAGAGCGGGCACCATCTGCTGGCTCTCATCAATGACATCCTTGATATTGCCCGCATTGAAGCGCGGCGGCTGGATCTGCACCCAACGGCATTTCAGATCAACCCATTTTTAGAAAACATTGTGCACATCATCACCGAACGGGCGGAACAAAAGGGGTTAGCGTTTCACTTTGATACGGTCAATATGCTGCCAGACGGGGTACTGGCCGATGAGACACGGCTGCGACAAGTGCTGATTAACTTGCTGGGCAATGCGGTGAAGTTTACGCCAACGGGCAGCGTGGCACTGCGGGTGACGTGTTTGCCACAGGAAACGGCCGTTACCAAACTCACCCAACTCCGCTTTGAAGTCATTGACAGCGGCATTGGTATTGCTCCAGCCGACCAGGAAAAAATCTTTGAACCATTTGAACAAATCCAAAGCCGCAAAAAAAACAGCCAGGGCGGTACCGGGCTGGGGTTAGCCATCAGCCAAAAGCTAGTGCAAGCCATGAGCAGCCAAATACATCTACAAAGCAAGCCAGGAAGTGGCTCACGCTTTTGGTTCGATTTGCTTCTCCCCATCGTAAACGATGTAGATACTGCCCAACAGCCGGCAAAACCGCTAATCATCGGCTATCAGGGTCAACGCCGCACCATTTTGGTGGCCGACGACATAGCGCAAAACCGCAGTCTACTGCTTAACCTGCTCCAGCCGCTGGGTTTCACCGTACTCAGCGCCCGTAACGGCCACGAAGCCATTACCCTAGCGCAGCAGCAGCACCCAGACATTATTCTGATGGATTTGGTGATGCCAGAGATGAATGGGTGGGAGGCCACCCAGGAGATTCGGGGTTTCGACGAACACTGCATCATTATTGCCGTCTCGGCCGATGCCTTTGAGCAGCAAAAGATTGAGGCAATACGCCACGGCTGCAACGCTTTTTTGAGCAAGCCGGTGTTGGTTGACCCGCTGCTGGACATCCTGGCGGCATATGGCAACATTGAGTGGGTATATGAAACGGCCGTTTCTGCCCCCATCACAACCTCCCTCGAACCCATTATCCCTCCTCCAGCCGCCGAATTAGAGCCGCTCTACCAAATGGCGCTAATGGGCAATTTGCCGGGTATTCGGGCAGCCAGCACCACCCCCGAAAAACAAAACGGCCGTTTTGTCCCGTTTTACAACCATGTCACCCAGCTTGCCGAAGCATTTGAAGAGGAAGCGTTGATTGACTTTTTGGAGAAATGTCAGCAAGACATATGAATATAGCTTATTTACTTGCAACCCCATCAGAGATCGCAGCCTTAGCCACCATCAAACACGCCACCTGGCCTGATGAAGACCCGCTCGACCCGGCTATTGTCGCCACCGCTTTGCAAACACCAGGCCACCAAACCCACATTGTTGCCATTAACGGCCGTTCGGCCGGCTTTGCCAGCAGTTTTCTCACCCAATCGGCCACGGGCGAACGACGATGGGAAATAGACCTGCTGGCCGTTCACCCCGATTTTCGCGGGCTGGGGCTGGGCAGCAAGCTGGTAGAAACGGCCGTTAACGCCGCGCCTGCCGTTGCCTTTGCCCGCGCCCTCATCCACGTGGACAATGTGCCTAGCCAGCGCAGCTTTGCCCGCCACGGTTTTCAGCCCAGCAGCTCCCCCGTCATCCTCCACATTTGTAGCCACCCCACCCCCAACACCCTACCTCTGCCAACCACCGCCCACCTCGTTCCCGTCAACACCCTCACCTATCGTGGGCTGTGGCTGGAAGGCGAGTTATCACCTGCCGCCTTCCGGTCCGCCCAAACCGAATGCTTACGCCAGCAGCGCGATCTGATCGGGGCACTTATTCCCGCCGATGATCAGCCCAACCAGCAAGCGGCGCAAGCGTGTAGGTTTGTAGCAGTGGGCGTGTATCAAGTGTGGATAAGCAACGAACCACGCACCACGCACCACGTCCAAAACTAACCCCTCTCTCATCTTTCAAACCCACTGCGACTTTACGGCCGTTCCTGCGTACTGCAAAGTAATTGGTATGCACCCAAAAAAGTTCAGCTTTTGCCCCTTAAAGGCAAAACTTATTCGAGATAAAAGTTGAACTTTTTGTCTCACTGCCTACCAATAACTGAATACAGATTACTGATTACTGGTTTTAGGAGCAACGTATGCAAGAACTTGCCACCAAACTTATCCAAACCTTTCCCGATCTGCCCCACCTGCTTGCCTTTGCCCAGCGGCTGCTGCCCTGGCTGCTCAATGGCTTAAGCAACGAGGCGGCTGCGTTTAACGATTCCCGTGCCAAAGCCCTGCTAAGGGCAGCCGATTTGCTGGATGATCCCACGCGCCACAGCTTTATGCGATTGATGGAAGCAGAAACGGCCGTTCGCCTCGCCCTCCACAATTTACTATCCGAAACCGGCCTAGCCGACAACGAAGAAATCAGAGCTTTGGCCGCCACAACAGCCGTTTCCGACAATCTCCCAATCTCCCAATCTCCCAATCTCCAATCTCCCTGGCTCGCCCTCGCCATCGCCGCTTACGCCTGGAAAAGCGAGTACCCAGTGGAACAGCTTGACCCCGCCTCCCCGCCTGACCCCTATAGCCCGGCCGGG
>JAGQGA010000466.1 GCA_020432595.1 Anaerolineales bacterium
GCTGTAAGACATTATCCAGAACATGGCAAAGAGCGAACATAGAAACCATCCCAAAGGAGTAGAACATGAATATAGATAGCAATACGCACTCAGGCCAGACCCCACTGCGGTTATTAGGTGTTTATGCCCATCCTGACGATGAAACCTTTTGCATTGGTGGAACCCTGGCAAAATATATTATTGCTGGGGCAGAGGCCATGGTCGTGTCTTTTACCCAAGGGGAAGCCGGACAAATACGTGAGGCAAGTGCCGCTACCCGCCGCACGCTGGGGGAAGTTCGGCGCAAGGAACTGTACCAAGCGTGTCAACAGTTGGGCGTGCAGCAAACCGTTTGTTTAAATTATGGCGACGGTAAATTAAAAGATATTGCTCAGGCGGAGCTGGTTGAGCGCATTGTGCAGATCATTCGTGAGTTTAAACCCGATATGGTTTTTACCTTTGATGAGACTGGAGCCTATGGGCATCCGGATCACATTGCCATTAGCCAGGCGGCCACCGAGGCGTGTTGGCAGGCAGGCGTTGAGACGGCTTTTTTGGGGCAGCTTGAGCATGGGCTGTTACCCCACACCCCTCGCCGCGTATACCACAGCATTTTTCCCCAAAGCGACCGCTTGCTTTTGCAGCTTCTTGTCAACTGGCTGCATAGTTTGGACAAGCGGTATCGGGGTTCCGATGACTTTATGCACGGCCTGATGCTTTTTGCCGACGAGTCCTCAATGTTGGGTTATGCGAGTGATCATATTCAGGTGCAGTGGTACCCTTCCGGCTTCTATATTATTGAACAAGGGGAGCCATCAACCAGTTTATACCTCATCTTATCAGGTGAGGTGGATATTTTGCGTGAGGACGAAACTGGCGAGATCGTTTATTTGGAATCTCATGGCTCCGGCGTTTTTATTGGCGAGGCGGGGATTGCCTATGGCAAGCCTCGGAACGCTCATGTTGTTGTGACAAAAAACACAACTTGCCTGGTGCTGTCACCGGGCGAGCCAACGAACTTTGCCGGCCGGGGTGAGGAAGCGCGTTTTGGGGTAGATGATTCAGCCGGCGGTCAGGCGGGCGGACATGACATTACAACCCGTATTGATGTGACTGAGTTTATTGAGCCAAAAATAAATGCCCTCTCGCAGCACCGCAGCCAATACCCGATCTCGCCGGAGATGTTTCCGCTGGAAATGTGGCGCGAAATTTTAGGGCAGGAATATTTCAGGCGGATCTATCCACCGCAACACATAGAGACGGATTTTGATTTGTAAAGTGAAAAGTTCACCCTCTTTGAAGAAGTTGAACTTTTTGTCCACAAGCTGTAAGCAAGATGTTTGCAGCTTTTTGAAGGATGAACCCATTTTTTAACACCCCTATTTCCCAAAGCGACCCCTTGTTAGCCGATATATTGCAGCGCGAAGCGGCGCGGCAGGCAGGGCAAATTGAACTGATTGCTTCCGAGAACATTGTCAGCCAAGCCGTGCGCGACGCGCTGGGGGCAGCCATTACCAACAAAACGGTGGAAGGGTACCCTGGCAATCGTTATCATGGTGGGGCAAGCATTGTGGACGAGGCGGAAACGCTGGCGATTGAACGCGCCAAGCTGCTGTTTGGCTGCCAATTTGCCAATGTGCAGCCCCATTCTGGCTCGCAGGCCAATTTGGCTGTGTTTGTGACGCTGCTGCAGCCGGGCGACACCGTACTCAGTATGGCCTTGTCAGCTGGGGGGCATTTGAGCCACGGAGCCGCGCCCAACTTGTCGGGCAAATGGTTTAATGTCCATTCCTACGGCGTGCGGCCAGAGGATGGGCGGCTGGATTATGACGCGCTGCGGCGGCTGGCGCATGAACACCGCCCTAAGCTGATTATTACTGGCGGCTCGGCTTATCCCCGCGCCATTGATTTTCCCACTATTCGGCAGGTAGCAGACGAAGTGGGGGCGTTGTTTTTGGTGGATATGGCGCATTTTGCCGGGTTGGTGGCGGGCAAAGCCCACCCCAGCCCGTTTCCTCATGCCGACATTGTGACCTGCACCACCACCAAGACGCTGCGCGGGCCACGCGGTGGGGTGATTCTGTGGAATGACCCGGAGTTGACGCGGCGGATCAATTCGGCCGTTTTCCCAGGCAGCCAGGGGAGTATTCACCTGAATGTGATTGCGGCCAAGGCGGTGTGTTTGGGGGAAGCGATGCAGCCTGCGTTCCAGACGTATGCGCGGCAGGTGGTGGAGAATGGGCGGACGCTGGCGGCGACGCTGCAAGCACGGGGTTATCCGGTGCTGACGGGCGGAACAGACACCCATGTGCTGCTGGTGGATTTGAAGCCGAAAGGGTTGACGGGGGATATGGCGGAGAAGCGGCTGGAGGCGGCGTTTATTACCAGCAACAAAAATTCGATTCCGGGCGACCCGGTTAGTCCGAAGAAGTGGACGGGGGTGCGGCTGGGTACAGCGGCGGGTACGTCGCGGGGGTTTGGGGCGGCGGAGTTTGCCCAAATTGGGGAGCTGATTGCAGATGTGTGGGACAGTGTGGCGACGGGGGATGAGGCCGTTATTTCCCGCACCCAACAAGCCGTTTCTGACCTTTGTATGCGGTTTCCGACGTATGAGAACGGCCGTTTGTAAACACAAAAATCAGTTGCTGGTGGTTAGTGGTTGGTACAAGCCACCAGCAACCATTTACAAGGAGTTTTCCATGCAAGCCATTCAAATCACCGCCCCAGGTGAAACACAGTTTGTTGAGGTAGACATTCCGGCTCTGAAGCCTGGTCACGCCCTTATTCGCACCCAACGGCTGTCGCTGTGCGGCAGCGATGTCTTCTTTTTACACTACATGCCCGCCGATTATTACCCGGCGCCTGCGGGCGCAACGGGGCACGAAGTGGTGGGCGAGGTAGTGGCCGTAGACGCGCCGGGCAGCGGCATTAACGTGGGTGACGTGGCGCTGGTCATTGCCCCAGAGCAAACGGCGATGGCCGAATATTATTTGGCGCAGGCGGAAAATGTGCTGCGGCTGCCACCCGGTCGGCCGATTGAGGAACTATTACAGGCACAACAGCTTGGCACCGTCATTTATGCATGCCGCCAACTGCCCAACGTGGTCGGCAAGGATGTGGCGGTGGTGGGGCAGGGGTCGGCCGGGCTGTGGTTTGATTTTATGCTGCGGCGGCTGGGGGCGCGGCGTATTATTGCCGTTGATTTACAGGCGCATCGGCTGGCGGCCGGCCGTCTCTATGGCGCGACAAATACCATCCACAACGGCGGCGAGAACGAAGGGCTGGATGTGGCTGCGATGGTAGCCGATCTGACGCAGGGGCAAATGGTGGATGTGGCGGTGGTGGCCGCCGGGGAGGTAGATGCAGTCAACTTGGCTGTCTCACTGTTGAAAATGAATGGGCTGTTGTTCTGCTTTGGCGTGCCGCATGAACAGCAGTTTATGTTTGATTACGGCCGTTTTTTCCTGCAAAATCTGCAAGCCAAAGCCGTCGTGGGAGCCTATGCCGAACCCGGTCACGCTTCTACCTGGCTGGCGATGGAAATGATTGCCAACGGCACCATCAATGTTGCCCCCATTCTCACCCACCGTTTCCCCTTCTCCCAAGTGCCCGCCGCCTATGAGCTCCAGCGTACGCGCGACGAAGGCTCGATTAAGATTGTGATTGAAATGCCGTAAGCATGGCTCGCCCTGAAGCATTAAAATAGGACGCAGATTTGCCTGCTAAACGCAGATTGCAAGCGGGTTTTGCCTAAAATCATTTTGCAATCAATGAAATCAGGCCGATCTGCGTCCTATTGTTTTGGTATATTTTTATGAAACGATTGACCTTTCCCCAACCCTTCTCACACGCTCATCCCCCGGTTGCCAACGTAAATGCCCTTGTTGATGCCCAGGCGACGTGGGGGGAGCGTGCGGCTGATTGGGTGGCAACGGCCGTTGGCTCCTGGCGCTTTATCATTGGTCAAAGCTGCTTGCTGCTGCTGTGGGCGATCTTAAACGTGACCGCCTGGATTAACCATTGGGATCCGTACCCATTTATCCTGATGAATCTGGTGATGTCGCTGCAAGCAGCCTTTACCGCTCCAGTGATCATGATGAGCCAAAATCGGCAGACTGTGCGTGATCGGTTGGAAGCGCACAATGATTTTATGATTAACCAGAAAGCCGAAGAAGAAATTCGCGCCATCTTGACCCATTTGGAAGCACAAAATGCCGCCCTGGCCGAGATTCACAACGAGTTAGCCCAGTTACGTTCGCGGCTCAATTTAACCGCAGAAGACACAGGAGACGCAACGATTTAGCTTGGAAAACAGGACGCAGACAGACGCGGACGAACGCAGATGTGACCTGATCTTTGCCATCAAACGTCCAAAAATCAGGCCGAATGTCGTGAACGACCGCTTCGCGTACAGGGAAATCTGCGTCCCAAAATTCTTTTTCCGACAAACTGCTAGCTGCGCCACGCTTTGTATTGGTTGATGAGGCCGTTGGTGGAGCTGTCGTGGGTGGAAACGGCCGTTTCTACCCCCAATTCCGGCAAAATCGCCTTCGCCAGCACCTTGCCCAACTCCACCCCCATTTGGTCAAATGAATTGATGCGCCAGACCACACCCTGGGTAAAGATTTTGTGTTCGTAAAGGGCGATCAGCGTCCCCAGCGTG